>NZ_VTTK01000089.1:0-1674 GCF_008365135.1 Azospirillum sp. Sh1
CGGACTTATGTAGCATCCGCCACTATGGCCGGCGGGTGAGCTGGCCTGGTGAGCACAAATCATGAACTTGATGATTCACAGCGGAGTCGTGGCCGGGTAGACTCGGGCAATCACCGTGTCGGAGATCGCCATGCCCCGTCGCACCAAAAGCCAGCACTTCCTTCTCAGCGCCGCGGCGCGCACGCTGTCGCTGGCGACCGTGCTGCGTCTGTCGGACACGGAAGCCGAGACGGTGTTCGCGGCGATCCGCTGGCCGGAGACGAACGGGCGTCCCGTGTGCCCGGCCTGCGCTTGTGATGCGGTGTACGACTGCCGCCGGCCGAGCGGTGCGCCTCGTTGGCGCTGCAAGCGGTGCCGCAAAGACTTCTCCCTCACCTCGGGCACGCTGTTCGCCTTCCACAAGCTGGCGCTCCGGATGTACCTCGCCGCCGTGGTGATCTTTGTCAACGAGGTGAAGGGCAAGGGCGCGCTGCCGCTGTCGCGCGACCTGGGCGTCCAGTACAAGACGGCGTTCGTGCTGGCCCACAAGATCCGCGAAGCGATGGCGGCCGAAAGCCGCGGCGTCGTAATCGGCGGCGCGGGCAAGGCGGCGGAGATCGATGGGGCCTACTTCGGCGGCCACATCCGCCCGGAGAACCGCAAGGCGGAGCGCAAGGACCGCCGGCTTGCCATCAACCAGACCGGCAAGCGGCGATGTGTCGTCACCATCCGCGAGCGCGACGGCCGCACCCTGACCGGCGTCTTCCCGTCCGAAGACGCCGCCGGCAACTTCATCCGCTCGCGCGTTGCCAAGGGCACCGAAGTGCATGCGGACGAGTCCAGCGCCTGGAATGACCTGCACGCCCGCTACCCGATGCACCGCATCAACCATCAGGACGCCTACAGCCAGGACGGCGCCTGTACCAACGGGGCCGAATCCTTCTTCTCGCGCATCCGCCGCGGGGAGATCGGGCACCATCATCACATCTCGGGCCTTTACCTGCACCGCTACGCCCAGGAAGCCGCTTTCCGAGAGGATCATCGCCGGACCAGCAACGGCGAGCAGTTCCGCATCGTGGTCGGGCTGGTGACGAAGACCGGCCCGTCGGTCGACTTCTGCGGCTACTGGCAGCGCGCTCACGCGGCGTGATCGGCGGGTTCGGACGGAAGGCGCCAGCGGACGCCCAGGCCATTGCCGATCTTCTCCACCGTGCCCTTGCCTTTCTGGGCGGTCAGGGTGTTGAGCACGCGCTGGATGAAGTCGGAGCGCGTCTTGCGGTCTTCCGGATCGAGCCCTTTGTCGCGCATGGCGGCGACGGCGATCTCCTCGGCGGCAACGACACGTCCTTCTGCCATGCGCAGCGCCTCCAGGCAGCGGCGCGCCAGCTCACCGGTGGCGAAGTAGTGGGAGCGCGCCGCCGGCGGCTTCTTCGGCACGATGCTTTCCGGCTCCAGCTCCGGGGCGAACAGGCGCAAGGTGGCGTCCAGGTGCACCAGGTCGGCCCGGTGCTGAGCCATCCGATTCTCAAGCTCAAGGATTGCCCCGGAGATCTCCGCCCGCTTCTCCCGCAGGGCGCTGACGACGTGCGGCTCCCCCATACTCCATCCCCCTCCCGTTCGGTTTCAGCGCAACAGGGTAGCGGGTAGGGCCGAGATGCGGCAGGATCAGGCGGTGGCAGGTGCTACATAATACCG
>NZ_VTTK01000090.1:0-1318 GCF_008365135.1 Azospirillum sp. Sh1
CATAGGCGCTAACATACCGGCTTCCTTATGAAGGGAGCCGGTATGTTTTCGGTCTGGCGTTTTCGTCGTCGGGGCGGGTCGGCGATGTGTCGGGCGAGCCACGGAGCCAGTGGATCAAGCGACGGCCAGTGGAATGGCCCGAACACTGCCAAGCACAGGCTGTGGGCCAAGAGCGCGAACATGCGCCATAGGGAGAAACCCTGCGGCATGCGCGGGCTGCCTAGGGGGGAATTGCGTCGCCGCCCTGGCAACTTTATCCTCGATGAGCAGCGCCGCGATCAGCATGGCGTAGATCCAGGCGGTCGCGGCTGCCGGGGTGTGCACCGGCACCTCGCCCAAGCCGAGCAAGGTTTTCCAGCGTTTGATCGCCAGTTCCACCTGCCAGCGCAAGCGATAGGCCTCCAGCACCGCCGCCGCATCGAACGCGGCGGCCGGCAGCGAGGTCAGCAGCAACACCCAGTCGGCCGCCTCCAGCGAGCGCGCGTCGGGCGTCTTGCCCTTGCGTTTTGCGGTCTCGCGCACCCGACGGCGCGCTTGTTCGCATGCCGCCGCCGGCTTGCGCCCGGCGACCAGGCGCAGGTGCAGCGGCGGCAACGCCGGCTGGTGGTCGTCGACGACCACATCCCAGGCTCCCGCCGGACCGTCGAGCCGCCGTAAGGCGTCGAACAGATCAAACCGCCCGCCCGCCGGGGTCAGCAGGCGCGCCGCCGCCCAACTCGTCCGCACGATGAGGTCGCCGCCTGCCGCCAGATGGCCGCGCAATTCGCGTGGATGCGGGTAGCCGGCGTCGGCCAGCACGACGGTGCCGGGCAGCGGCGGAGCAAAGCGGCCCAGCCGTTCGCCGCCGTGCCCATCGGTGAGGCTGGCTTGGCACATGCACCCGCGCCCGAGGTCGTAGCTCAGGTGCAGCCGCCAGGAGGTGCCGGAGGCGCCAGGGACGCTGAGCGCGGTGGCATCGACCAAGCGCAATTGGAACCCGGGCCACCGCGGCGGCACCGCGGCACGCGCCGCCAACAGCGCCCCGGCGATCTCACCCAGCCACGGGCCAGCGTTCTGGAAGCGCTTCTCCCAGGCTGGGTTGGAAAGCCGGGCCACACCGATCTCCGCCGCCCAGGCGCAAGTCTGGCGCAAGGACAGCCGGCACACCGCAGAGGCCACACAGAGGCGAAGAAGCACCGCGGCGCTCGGAACGCCGCGGGCTTGGCGGAAGGCCCCCGTCTCGGCTGCGCTCGCCTCAAGGTCGATGACCGAGCGGACCAGCGTCTCAACCGCGTGCCAGGGGGCATCGGTGGGATCGGTCGCAAACATCCAGGAAAAA
>NZ_VTTK01000091.1:0-1184 GCF_008365135.1 Azospirillum sp. Sh1
GAGTCGCGCGGTGCCCAGGATGGCAGCGGAAGCGGAATGTATCAGCAGCGTTACGACGCTGCCGGCAACCCGGTCGGCTCAGAGACCCGGGTGAACAGCTATACCAGCGGTGACCAGACCTATGCCGCCGTGTCCGCGTTGACCGATGGCGGATGGGTCGTGGTCTGGCAGTCTGCTGGACAGGATGGAAGCGGACTCGGCGTCTATGGCCAAGTCTTTAACGCCGACGGAACCCGCCGGGGAGGTGAGGTCCCAATCACGCAAACGGTTTTCACGGACCAGTACAATCCAGTTGTCACCAGCCTAGCTGATGGCGATTTCCTGGTAAGTTGGGGAAGCATCGCACCCAGTGGTGGATACGCTCTCTTTGGCCGGCGTTTCCAAGCCGATGGAAAAGCTGTCGGTGGAGAATTCCAAATCAGTGCAGCCTCCAGCGGCAATCTACTTTATCCCGAGATTGTGGCCCGAGCCGATGGTGGGTTCGCTGCGGCATGGCTTGAATATGATAACAGCACAGCTGCCAGCGGAGATTACGAATTGCTGATGCGCAGCTTTACAGCCAACACCACCGTTCCCCTCCTTCCTGCCCACGACGTCCTGACGACAACCGGAAGCGATGTCGTCGTTACAGCTCTATTCGACTCTGCTCACGCTCAGGGTGATCGTTGGACATCTGCCGGCTTGCAACAATTGGTTGCATACGAGTTTAAGGATATGACGGACGGCTTGCAAAGTGGATGGCTATCGGTTGACGGTGTCAGGCAGGCAAAGGGCCAGAGCATCGTCGTTTCCAGTGCTGATCTCAGCCGCATACACTGGTCTGCCGGAACTGGAATTGGTACCGACACTGTTCAAATCCGGGGGTTCGATGGGCAGCAGTGGAGCGACTGGACGCAAAGTCGTGTAACGACCCAGCCGGCTGACGGTCCCCTTAATGCCCAACAGACGGTCAAGGTAGCGGGGGCACTACCGGGTGAATGGATTACCGTTTCTACCCTGACGGATGGCGGAAGTGTCGTTGCGTGGTCGTCAGCTTTGCTGAATGCCGGCGCAGATGTGATGGCCCGGCGCTACGATGCGCAGGGCAATGCGGTCGGTGGCACCTTTACGGTCAACAGCACGACCACATACGACCAGGGGCGGCCTTTCATCACGGCGCTGAAGGACGGCGGCTTCGTGGTGAC
>NZ_VTTK01000092.1:0-1060 GCF_008365135.1 Azospirillum sp. Sh1
GAGAAGATGCCGCGCTCCTCCGGCACATAGCCGATGCCGAGGCGGGGGATCTTGTGCTGGGCCATGCCGATCAGTTCCTGGCCCTGGAAGCGGATCGAGCCGGTGCGCTTGCCCATGATCCCCATGATGGCGCGCATGGTCGAGGTCTTGCCGGCACCGTTGCGGCCCAGCAGCGTCACCACCTCGCCCTGGCGCACCTCCAGGCTGACGCCGTGCAGCACATGGCTTTCGCCGTAATAGCCGTGCAGGTCGGCGATCTCCAGCATCGCCGTCCCGGTTTGGGCGGTCTTGGTCATCGCGCCGTCAGGCATGTCCGGTCCCCATGTAAGCTTCCATCACCTGCGGGTTCTTGGAGACGACCTCGTACGGCCCCTCCGCCAGGATCTCGCCGCGGCGCAGAACGGTGATGGTGTCCGACAGGTGGGCGACGACCGACAGGTTGTGCTCCACCATCAGCACGGTGCGGTCGGCGGCGACGCGCTTGATCAGCGCCGCCGTGCCCTCGATGTCCTCATGGCCCATGCCGGCCAGCGGTTCGTCCAGCAGCATCACCTCCGGGTCGAGCGCCAGCGTGGTGGCGATCTCCAGCGCGCGCTTGCGGCCATAGGGCAGCTCGGCGGCGGTGTGGCCGGCCCAGGGGGTGAGGTTGACCGCCTCGATCAGCTCCAAAGCCCGGTCGTGCAGGTCGTAGAGCGACGATTCGGACTTCCAGAAATGGAAGCTGGTGCCGAGCGGCCGCTGCAGGGCGACGCGGACATTCTCCAGCACACTCAAGTGCGGGAAGACGGCCGAGATCTGGAAGGAGCGCACCAGCCCCATCAGCGCGATGTCGGCCGGTTTGGTGCGGGTGATGTCCCGGCCCTTGTAGAGGATCTGGCCGCGCGTGGGAGTGAGGAACTTGGTCAGCAGGTTGAACACCGTGCTCTTGCCGGCGCCGTTCGGGCCGATCAGCGCGTGGATGGTGCCCCGCTTCACTTGCAGGTTCACATCCCGAACCGCCACGAACCCCTTGAACTCCTTCGTCAGGTTGCGCGCTTCCAGGATGATGTCGTCGGTGGGT
>NZ_VTTK01000093.1:0-1032 GCF_008365135.1 Azospirillum sp. Sh1
TGAGCTGGTCCCCATTTCCCGGACAGTCGGATAAGCTTGGTTCGCCCATCAGGAAGGACGGACCCGATGACGGGGAAACGGAAGCGGTATTCGGCGGAGTTCAAGGCGAAGGTTGCGCTGGAGGCGATCCGGGGCGAGTTGACGGTGTCGCAACTGGTGGCCAAGCACGGCGTGCATCAGACGCTGATCAACGCTTGGAAGAAGCAGGCGATGGATGGGATGGCAGGTGTGTTCTCCGGCAAGGCGGAAGCCGCCGAAACCAGCCATCAGGGCGAGGTGGAAAAGCTCCACACGATGATCGGCCAGTTGGTGGTGGAGCGCGATTTTTTGCGCAAGGCCTCCGGTCGATGAGCGTCGGCCGGAGGCGGAAGCTGATCGAGCCGGAGCATCCGCAGCTGTCGATCACCCGACAGTGCGAGCTGGTTTCCATCAGCCGGTCCAGCTACTACGGGCCGGCCAAGGGCGAACCGGCCGTGAACCTGGACTTGATGCGGCTGATCGACGGACAGTTCCTGGAAACGCCCTGGTACGGCAGCCGGCAGATGACCCGGCATCTGCGCCGTCATGGCCATGAGGTCAACCGCAAGCGGGTTCGCCGCCTGATGGCGCGGATGGGGTTGCAGGCGGTTTACCAGCGCCCGAAGACGACCGTGCCGCATCCCGAGCACAAGATCTGGCCGTATTTGCTGCGTGACATGACCATCGACCGACCCAACCAGGTCTGGTGCGCTGACATCACATACATTCCGATGCGTCGGGGCTTTCTGTACTTGGTAGCGGTGATGGACTGGGCAACGCGCAAGGTCTTGAGCTGGCGGCTGTCGAACACCATGGACGTCGAGTTCTGCATCGAGGCCGTCGAGGAGGCGATGGCGCGGCACGGCCGGCCGGACATCTTCAACACCGATCAGGGTAGCCAGTTCACCAGCCCGCGCTTCACCGGCCTCTTGACCGCGGCCGGCATCCGGGTATCGATGGACGGGCGCGGCCGTTGGATGGACAACGTCTTCATCGAACGGCTGTGGCGATCGA
>NZ_VTTK01000094.1:0-902 GCF_008365135.1 Azospirillum sp. Sh1
AACACCTCGTCGTAGGGCACGTTGGCCTCGGCCAGCAGCACGTTCATGTGACCGGGCATGCGGCCCGCCACCGGGTGGATGGCGTACTTCACGTCCACGCCTTCATGCTTCAGCGCATCGGACATTTCGCGCAGGGCGTGCTGGGCCTGGGCCACCGCCATGCCGTAGCCCGGCACCACGATCACCGACTGGGCGTTCTTCATGATGTAGGCGGCATCCTCGGCCGAGCCGGCCTTGACGCTGCCCTGCGGTCCCTTGGCCTCACCGCCGGCCGCGGCAGCCTCGCCGCCGAAGCCGCCGAGGATCACGTTGAAGATCGAGCGGTTCATGCCCTTGCACATGATGTAGGACAGGATCGCACCCGAGGAACCGACCAGCGCGCCGGTGATGATCAGCAGGTTGTTCTGCAGGGTGAAGCCGATGCCGCAGGCCGCCCAGCCGGAGTAGCTGTTCAGCATCGAGATGACCACCGGCATGTCGGCACCGCCGATCGGCAGGATCAGCAGGAAACCGAGAGCGAGCGAGACTGCCACGATCAGCCAGAGCGCCGCATCGGCGTTCGACTGCACCAGCCAGCCGATCAGGATGACGGTCAGCACGCCCAGCGCCGCGTTCAGCGGGTGCTGCATCGGAAAGACCAGCGGCTTGCCGGTGACCAGACCCTGCAGCTTGGCGAAGGCGACCAGCGAGCCGGTGAAGGTGATGGCGCCGATGGCGGTGCCGAGCGCCATTTCGATCAGCGAGCCCTTGGCGATGGCGCCGCGGACGCCGATGCCATAGGCCTCCGGCGAGTAGAAGGCGGCCAGCGCCACGAAGACGGCGGCGAGACCGACCAGCGAGTGGAAGGCGGCGACCAGCTG
Source organism: Azospirillum sp. Sh1 (assembly GCF_008365135.1). NCBI lineage: Bacteria > Pseudomonadati > Pseudomonadota > Alphaproteobacteria > Rhodospirillales > Azospirillaceae > Azospirillum > Azospirillum sp. Sh1. The sequence continues at coordinate 861 of NZ_VTTK01000094.1, forward strand.
CGGCAGCGCCGTCATCTCGATCTTCTTGGCGACGACATAGCC
>NZ_VTTK01000095.1:0-845 GCF_008365135.1 Azospirillum sp. Sh1
AAGGTCAGCGACTGGGGTGAAGTCGTAACAAGGTAGCCGTAGGGGAACCTGCGGCTGGATCACCTCCTTTCTAAGGAAGCCGACCCTGGATGGTCCGGCACCTCAGCCGAAGCAGCTTTCTCTGCCGCCGCCGGCGCATCCCTTCTCACGGTTCCTCACAGAAGACGGAGGACAGAGGTCAGACGACAGATTTGATCTGATGTCTGTGGTCTGTTGTCCGTCCTCTGAGGGCTAGTAGCTCAGTTGGTTAGAGCGCGCGCTTGATAAGCGTGAGGTCGGAGGTTCAAATCCTCCCTGGCCCACCATAATCAGACGGCAGTGTTCAGACGACAGACGACAGGGTCGCATCATCGCGATGATCTGTCGTCCGACGTCTGGTCTCAGACCTCTGGGGGCATAGCTCAGTTGGGAGAGCGCCTGCTTTGCAAGCAGGAGGTCGTCGGTTCGATCCCGTCTGCCTCCACCATTCACAAGATGGTGTCGAGGGACGCTGAACCGCTCAGCTTCGAGGACCGTTGGAAGGAACCACAACACGGAAACGTGAACGATAACGAGCGCTTCGCGCTCGTTATCGTGCCCCGTACAGGGGCGGGATCATGGACAAGTGAAGATGAAGTGCAAGTGACCGAGGACGCTCCTCGGCCGGCCGAAGCCCACAAGGCGATGGCTGGCTGGGAGTAGCATCGAACGGCGGAAACAGCCGATCCTGTCGATCGGTTCGCGAGCAGGCTTGTTCCTGCGCGTGGCGCAAGCGTTTTCGTTGGAGTTGAGATCAAGCGTCTGAAGGGCATCTGGTGGATGCCTTGGCACTGAGAGGCGATGAAGGACGTAGCACGTTGCGATAA
>NZ_VTTK01000009.1:0-226262 GCF_008365135.1 Azospirillum sp. Sh1
CTCTCAGACCAGCTACGGATCGTCGGCTTGGTGCGCCGTTACCACACCAACTACCTAATCCGACGCGGGCCCCTCTCATGGCGTAAACTTTCCCCCGAAGGGCACATCCGGTGTTAGCGTCCGTTTCCAGACGTTATTCCGAACCATAAGGCAGGTTCCCACGTGTTACTCACCCGTGCGCCACTAAGGCCGAAGCCTTCGTTCGACTTGCATGTGTTAGGCATGCCGCCAGCGTTCGTTCTGAGCCAGGATCAAACTCTCAGGTTCAGATCGCAAGACCGAAGCCACGACTGACAGGACCGCCTTAGCGATCTCCTGAAACGTCGATACTGTTACAGTTTCTCTGCTCAAAAGATGCACAGACGATCCTCATTGTGCCGATCCCCTTCAGAGAACCAACACCCCAAGGCCGCAACGGCTACCAACTGCCGCCGCCTGCGCATCCCTTCTCACAACACGGTATAAACTTGTCAAAGAACCCGCCCGATGCAGAAACCGAAAGCTCCGCCGAACCTCTGGGGTTCAGCAGTCAAGCGCCGGTTTGTCGGGCTTCCCCGTCGCGTGTCGGTCGCTGCCGTTTCGGCGGCGCCGGCGTCGTTCGCGTCGGGAGGCGCTTTATATGCGGCACCCCCCAAACCGCGCAAGACCTTTTTTCATCTCCCATGACGATTTTTTGAACGAGCCGCCGTCAGAAGGCGGCCGACGGGATCTCGTCGTCGTGCCAAGTGCGGCCGTCGCGCTCGATCAGGGCAATGGACTGCGAGGGGCCCCAAGTGCCGGCGATGTAGGGCTTCGGCATCTCGTGCCGGGCCATCCAGCCGTCGATGATCGGTTCCGCCCACTGCCATGCCGCCTCGACCTCGTCACGCCGCATGAACAGGGTGGAGTTGCCGCGCACGACATCCATCAGCAGGCGTTCGTAGGCATCCGGGAACCGGCCGCCGAAGGTCTGGGCGAAGCTGAGATTCAGCGCCGCCGGCCGCAGACGCATGCCGCCCGGTCCCGGCTCCTTGGTCATCAGATGCAGGCGGATGCTCTCGTCGGGCTGGAGCCGGACGATCAGGCGGTTGGCCTGCAGCTCGCCCGCTCCCTGCGGGAAGATCGAGTGGCGGATCGGCCGGAACTGGATGACGATCTCCGACATCTTGGCCGGCAGCCGCTTGCCGCTGCGCAGGTAGAAGGGCACGCCGGCCCAGCGCCAATTGTCGATCTCCAGCTTCAGCGCGACGAAGGTCTCGGTGCCGCTGCCGGGCGGGATGCCGGGTTCGTCAAGATAGCCGGGCACCGCACCGCCGGCGACCGCGCCGGCGCGATACTGGCCGCGGACGGTGCAGCCGCCGATCTCGTCCGGCCCGATGGGCTTCAGCGAGCGCAGAACCTTCAGCTTTTCATCGCGCACCGATTCCTGGGCGAGCGAGATCGGGCACTCCATGCCGACGAGACAGACGAGCTGCAGCAGATGGTTCTGCACCATGTCGCGGAGCGCGCCGGACTGGTCGTAATAGCCGCCGCGCTCCTCCACGCCGACCGTCTCGGCGACGGTGATCTGCACATGGTCGATATGGTCGGCGTTCCAAAGCGGCTCGAACAGGGAGTTGCCGAAGCGCAGAGCCAGCAGATTCTGCACCGTCTCCTTACCCAGGTAATGGTCGATGCGGTAGATCTGCGGCTCGGTGAAGACGGCACCGACCCGGTCGTTGATATCCTGCGCCGACGCGAGGTCGCGGCCGATCGGCTTCTCCAGCACGACGCGCGAGTCGGGCGTGGCGAGACCGAAAGCGCGCAGCTGGTCGCTGACCGGGCCGAACAGGCTGGGAGAGGTGGCGAGATAGAAGATGCGGACGGCGTCGTTGCTGCGCGACGGCGGATTGTTCAGCCGGTCCGCCAGTTCGTCCCAGCCGTCGTCGGAGGTGACGTCGACCGGCACATAATCCAGCCGCTCCAGGAAACGCGCGATCACCGCGGTATCGCGCTCATCCGCCGGCACATGCTGGCTGATCGCCTCCTCCGCCTTGGCGCGGTAATCCGACGGGGCGAGCGGGCTGCGCGAGACGCCGATGATGCGGCTGCCGTCGGCCACCTGCCCCGCCTTGTCGCGCAGATAAAGCGCCGGCAGCAGCTTGCGCAGGGCCAGATCGCCGGTGCCGCCGAACACCGTATAGTCGAAGGGAGGCAGTGCGGGGGCTGCGACGGTGGAGCGGGAGTGCATCTTCGGACCTCTCGACGTCGATGGCACGGTGCCTTCGGCAACCCGTGCGTCATGGTGCCACAGGGATGGGCCGGTCACAATGCGGGCCGGCATGGCCCGATGCCGGCCCAAGGTTCCAGGGTTTTCTCCTGCCAGCTCAGCCCGGCAGGTTTCAGCCCAGCAGGTTGAGGACGGACGCGCCGCTCTCCGCCGGGCCGGCATTGTTGCGGAATAGGGAGAACAGCTCCCGCCCGCAGCCGTGGGAGGCATCCTCGCTCGGCGGCGGGGGAGCGCCGCGGCTCTCCCACTCGGCGGCATCGACCAGAGCATTCAGAGTCCCGGCCTCCGCATCCAACCGCAGGATGTCGCCGTCGCGCACGCGGCCCAGCGGACCGCCGCCCTTCACCTCCGGCGTGACGTGAATGGCGGCCGGTACCTTGCCCGACGCGCCGGACATGCGGCCGTCGGTCACCAGTGCGACCTTGAAGCCCTTGTCCTGCACCACGCCCAGCGGCGGCGTCAGCTTGTGCAGTTCCGGCATGCCGTTGGCGCCGGGGCCCTGATAGCGGACGACGACGATCACGTCGCGGTCGAGTTCGCCGGCGCGGAAGGCGACCTGAACGGCTTCCTGACTGTCGAAGACACGGGCCGGTGCCTCGACGAGGCGATGCTCCGGCTTGACCGCCGAGATCTTGATGACGCCGCGACCGAGGTTGCCGGTCAGTACGCGGAGGCCGCCTTCGGCCGCGAAGGGAGCCGCGGTGGTGGCGACGACCGCCGGGTCGCCGCTCTGGTCGGTGGCTGCGCGGGTCCAGGTCAGGGCGCCGCCCTCGTCCAGTTCCGGCATGCCGCGATAGGGCTCCAACCCGCCCTCGCCATAGATGGTGGAGATGTCGGTGTGGACGAGCCCGGCGTCGATCAGCTGGCCGATGATGAAAGGCATGCCGCCGGCCTGATGGAAGCGGTTCACGTCGGCGGTTCCGTTGGGATAGACGCGGGCCAGCAGCGGGACGACCGCCGAAAGCTCCGCGAAGTCCTCCCAGTTCAGTTCGACGCCGGCGGCGGCGGCGATGGCCGGGATGTGCAGGGTATGGTTGGTCGAGCCGCCGGTCGCGAGCAGCCCGACGATGCCGTTGACCAGCGCGCGCTCGTCGACGATGCGGCCGATGGGGGTGCCGGCGCCGGGTGTGGTCATCGCCACCACCCGGCGGGCGGCGGCGTCGGTCAGCGCATCGCGCAGGGGCGTGTTGGGGTTGACGAAGCTGGCGCCCGGCAGGTGCAGGCCCATGATCTCCATCAGCATCTGGTTGGTGTTGGCGGTGCCGTAGAAGGTGCAGGTGCCGGGCGCGTGGTAGGACTTGGACTCGGCCTCCAGCAGTTCCTCGCGGCCGACCTTGCCCTGGGCATAGAGCTGGCGCGCCTTGGCCTTGTCGGCGTTCGACAGGCCTGACGGCATCGGGCCGGCGGGCACGAAGATCGTCGGCAGATGGCCGAAGGCGAGCGAGCCGATCATCAGGCCGGGGACGATCTTGTCGCAGATGCCCAGGCACAGCACGCCGTCGAAGGTCGCATGGGACAGCGCCACACCGGTCGCCAGCGCGATCACGTCGCGGCTGAACAGTGACAACTCCATCCCCTCATAGCCCTGGGTGACGCCGTCGCACATGGCGGGCACGCCGCCGGCGACCTGCGCCACGCCGCCGGCCGCACGCACCGACTCGCGGATCATGGCGGGATAGCGCTCGTAGGGCTGATGGGCCGAGAGCATGTCGTTGTAGGCGGTGACGATGCCGATCGACGGCTGGGTCTCGCCGCGAAGCGCCGCCTTGTCGTTCGCCCCGCAGGCCGCGAAGGCGTGGGCGAGGTTGGCGCAGCCAAGGCGGTGGCGGCGCGGCTTCCCGCCTGCGCTCTCCAGCCGCGCCAGATAGGCGGCACGGCGGTCGCGGCTGCGCTCGGCGATGCGCTCCGTCACGCGGGCGACGACAGAATTCAGGGGGGCGGGCTTGCTCATGATCGCGTCTCGACCGTTTGTGGGAGGCGATGATTTCCGAAACGGACCATACGCCAGGGGCAGCGGACTGTGAAGAAAATTTTTTTCATATATGGGGTGCTTCGACTGGATTTCTCGCCATACACGGCAAAATTCTTCATAGTGACAGGAGCACCCCTTGCAGCACCGCGACTGTCCGGCAACCAGCAGGTCCGCCCCATCCAGGGAGTTAACTTTACGTCATGGCATCCCCGGTCAACAGCGCAGCCGCCAATCCTGCACCAACGGACATATTGGATGAGGTTCGCCGGCTGCGGGGCGAACTGAAACGGTCGGAAGGGCAGATCGCGGATCTGGTGCTCAGTGACCCGCGGCGGGTGCTTGACCTCAACGTCACGTCCCTGGCGCAGGCGGCCGAGGTCAGCGAGGCGACGGTCGTCCGCTTCTGCCGCAGCGTTGGTTGCGGCGGCTTCCCGGACTTCAAGCTGCGGCTCGCCGAATCACAGGCGCGCGATGCACTGCGTGGCGAGGTGCGCAGCGGCACCCCTTATGTCAGCCAGGATGTGGCGCCGGATGACGATGTCGGCACTCTGGCGCGAAAAATTTTTTCATCGAGTGCCGCGGCCCTGACCTCGGCCTCCGCAACGCTGGATGACGGGGCGCTGGAGCGGGCCATCGCCCTGCTGGCGGATGCACCGCGCGTGCTGTGCGTCGGCACCGGCGGGTCGAGCGCGCTGGCCCAGGACGCTGCGCACAAGCTGCTGCGCTTCGGTGCCGACGCCCAACCCTGTGCCGATCCGGTTCTGGCACGCATGCTGTTGGTCAATATGGCGGCCGACGGGGTGTTGCTGGCGCTGTCCAACACCGGGCGCAGCGGGACGATCAACGAGTTGGCGGCGGCGGCGCGGGCGCAGGGCACTGCCGTGGTGGCGATCACCGCGCCACGTTCTCCGCTGGCGGCGATGGCAAGCGTGGTCATCGCCAGCCAGCCGGTGGAGGACACCGAGATGTACACCCCGATGGCATCGCGGCTGGTGCACCTGACGCTGATCGACGTGCTGTCGACCGGCGTGGCTCTCCGGCTGGGTGACCCGGCGGTGCGGCAGTTGGCCAAGGTGAAGGCGGCGATCAATGCCGGACGGCTGCCGTCCCTGACCTGACGACCGCGACCCCCGGCCGGCGGCATGCCGCATGCGTCATCCGACCATCGACCAAGACGGTACGGCGTGAGCGTGACCGTGCACACGGCTCTTGTACCATCGTCGAATAAATACGCGAACGAACGATTGCTATCCTCGGCCGCAATCAGAATCGGCAACCGTCCTGCGCACCCGCGAAACCGGGCCAACGGCAGGACGGCAAGCGAAAGCCGAATGACGGATGCAGGAAGAGGACGCACAGATGACGCACAGGTCCGCCACGCCGCCCAAACGCCTCCGCCGCCTGGCCCCCTTCGCTCTTGCCGGGTTGATGGCGGCAGGCCTCGCCGGTCCGGTCTTCGCCCACGGCGATGTCGTTCCCCAGCCGGTCGACACCACCGGGCTGGAGAAGCTGGGCGAGACCTGGCGGGACAGCAATCCCTATCGTGGCAACGAGCGCGCCATCGAGATCGGCGCGTCGGCCTTCAACCAGAACTGCGCACGCTGCCATGGGCTGGGTGCGGTGTCCGGCGGCATCGCTCCCGACCTGCGCTATCTGGAAAAGGGCGACGCCGGCGACGAGTGGTTCAAGGAGCGCGTCACCAACGGTTCGATCCGCAACGGCGTGACCTATATGCCGAAGTTCGGCGAGGCGTTGGGACAGGAGGCTCTGTGGGCAATCCGTTCCTGGCTGGAAACCGTGCACGAGGAATGACGGCAGGGTCCAGACGATGGGGGTACGCCCAATGGCAGTGCGGCATGTTCGCGCACAAAACAATTGGCATCATTCGCGATGTTGCGCCTCCCCATTTCGGTCTGACACAATGGATGCGGGAAGCCTTCCCGCAGTTTGTTCTATCCGCCGCTGTGCAAGGAACCGCAGGCCATGACTCGGATCCTGATTGCCGATGACCACCCGATGGTGCGCGATGCGTTGCGCAGCGCGGTGCTTTATTCCTGTCAGGCCACCGACGTGATGGAGGCGGACCGGCTCGACAGCGTCATGCAGGCGCTGGAAGAGCGGGGCGACCTCGATCTCGTTCTGCTGGACGTCAACATGCCCGGCATGAACGGGCTGGGCGGGCTGCGTACGTTGCGCCAGCGTTTTCCGGCAACCCCGGTCGTCGTCGTTTCCGCCCATGAGGAGCGCCGCTGGGTGCGCGAGGCGATGGAGAGCGGGGCCGCCGGTTTCATCCCCAAATCGACCCCGCGCGACGCCATCGCCGCGGCGCTGCGCCAGGTGCTGAACGGCGAACTCTATGTTCCGCCCTCCGCCACCGACGAGGACGCCGCCGAGGTTCTGGAAGATGCCGAGACCGCGGAGATCGCGCGCCGCATCGCCACGCTGACGGCGCAGCAGTTGCGGGTGCTGGAACTGCTGGGCACCGGCAAGCTGAACAAGGAGATCGCCTTCGATCTCAGCATCACCGAGACGACGGTGAAGGCCCATGTCTCCGCCATCCTGCAGAAGCTGAAGGTCTACAGCCGCACCCAGGCGGTGGTGATCGCCAACCGCGTTCTGGCCGACCGGCGGTGAGGGGCTTGTGCGGCTATCAGCGCTCTTGATTTACCTAACCCTGCCCCCTCCCCGACCCTCCCCCGCTTCGCGGGAGAGGGAGTTTGGTGGCAGGGCTGCGGAGTTCCCTCTCCCGCGTAGCGGGGGAGGGTTAGGGAGGGGGCAAAGCTGGAGGGGGCAAAGCTGGAGGGGGCGAGACTTCCCGAAGATCGCCACTCTCCTCCTCGCTCTCCTCCCCACCCCCGCCCTCGCCACCGGTGTGCCGCAGCCGGAAGGCTACCGCCTGTCCGATTACCGCTCCCCCACGCCCGATGGCGTGACCGGCGCGACGACGGTCGACACGCCGGCCGTGCAGTCCCTGCTGTTGCAGGGCCGCGTCATCCCGATCTTCGTCCAGCGGCTGGAGCGCAGCACGCTTCCGGGCGGACCCTGGCTGCAATCGAAGCCCTACCGGCAGATCCCCGGCAGCGTCTGGCTGCCCAATGTGGGGGTGGGCGCACCGGACGCCGCGACGCTCGGCTGGTTCGAATCCAATCTGGAGCGGCTGACCGGCGGCGACCGGGCGCGTGATCTTTTGTTCTACTGCCTGTCCGATTGCTGGCTTTCATGGAACGCCGCCAAGCGCGCGGTGTTGCTTGGTTATGCCCGGGTCCATTGGTACCCGACGGGCATCGACGGCTGGATGGAAGCCGGCCTGCCGACGGAGGAAGCGCACCCGCTGCCGCCGCCGGCCGCTGCCGCCCCCTGACGCCGCAGGTGGTCCGGCGCCGAAAGAGGTGGCGGATTACACCATGGTAGCATGGCGGTCGACCGCCCCCGACCGCTACTCTTCACCTTGCCAACCATCATGGTCAGCAACAGTCAGCAAGCAGGAGTATCACGCGATGAAGACCTGGCGCAAACCCAAGACCACCGAGATCGCCGTCGGCACCGAGATCAACGCCTACGCCTGCGCCGGCCTGTAAGCCGGACGATCGGAGACCGGGGAAGGACGGCGTGACATCCTCTTCCCCGGCCCTTTCTCTCCCAGGACCGTGCATGAGACGGTGGCCATGAAGATTCTCGTACTCGGTTCGGCGGCCGGCGGGGGCTTCCCGCAATGGAACTGCGCCTGCGAGGGATGCCGCCGTGCCCGTTCCGGCGACCCGGCGGCAAAGCCGCGCACCCAATCGTCGCTGGCGGTTACCGCCGACGGCGAGCGCTGGCTGCTGCTGAACGCCTCGCCCGACCTCGGCGCGCAGTTGCTCGCCAGCCCGCAGCTGCATCCCCAGGGAGCCCTGCGCGGAAATCCGATCAGCGCGGCCCTGCTGACCAACGCCGACATCGACCATGTCGCCGGGCTGCTGACCTTGCGCGAATCCCACCCCTTCGCCGTCTATGCCACGCCGCGCGTCCACGGCGTGCTGGCCGCCAACAGCGTCTTCAACGTGCTGAACCCGGAACTGGTCGCCCGCCGGCCGGTGGCGCTGGGCCAGCCGTTCCAGCCCGCCGGCGCCGACGGCCGGCCGCTGGGGCTGGAGGTGGAGGCGTTCGCGGTGCCCGGCAAGGTGGCGCTCTATCTGGAGGACGCGTCGGCCGGCCCCGGCTTCGGTTCCGTCGCGGAGGACACGGTCGCTTTGCGCATCCGACCGACCGACGGTTCCAGCGACGGCTTCTTCTACATCCCCGGCTGCGCCGGCATGCCGGGCTGGCTGGCCGACCGGCTGTTCGGTGCGCCGCTCGTGCTGTTCGACGGCACCACCTGGACCGACGACGAGATGATCCGCAGCGGCACCGGGGTGAAGACGGCTGCACGCATGGGCCACATGCCGATGTCGGGACATGCCGGCAGCATGGCCGCCTTCGCGCCGCTGAACGTCGCCCGCAAGATCTACATCCACATCAACAACACGAACCCCGCCCTGCTGGAGGATTCGCCCGAACGGGCGGAGGCCGAGGCGGCCGGCTGGCGCATCGCCCATGATGGGCTGGAGCTGACCCTATGACCGAATTCATGTCCCGCGAGGAGTTCCGCGCCGCCCTCTATGCCATCGGCGAGCGGCAGTATCACGACCTCCACCCGTTCCATCAGCTTCTGCACGGCGGCAAGCTGCAAAAGGGGCAGATCCAGGCCTGGGCGCTGAACCGCTTCTATTATCAGGTGTCGATCCCGCGCAAGGATCTGACCATCATGTCGCGCATGGACGACCCGGCGCTGCGCCGCGCCTGGATGCAGCGCGTGCTGGACCATGACGGGCTGACCCAGACCGGCGAAATGGACGAGACGAAGGTCGGCGGCATCGAACGCTGGCTGCGCCTCACCGACGGGCTCGGGCTGGATCGCGACTACGTGAAGTCTCTGGAAGGCATCCTGCCCGCCACCCGCTTCGCGGTGGACGCCTATGTCAACTTCGTCCGCGACCATTCGCTGCTGGAGGCGGTGGCGTCCTCGCTGACCGAGCTATTCGCGCCGTCCATCCACCGCGAGCGCATCGCCGGCTTCGAGCAGAACTATGCCTTCGCCAACGACAGCACGCTGTCCTACTTCCGCAAGCGGCTGGACGAGGCGCCGCGCGACGTGGAGTTCGGGCTGGATTATGTGCTGACCAACGCCAAGACGGGCGAACAGCAGCGGCAATGCCTGCGCGCCCTGCGCTTCAAGACGGAGCTGCTGTGGGCGCAGCTGGACGCCCTGCACCATGCCTATGTCACCCCCAACCTGATCCCGCCCGGCGCCTTCGTGCCGGCGGACATGGAACCGACGCGGTACAGCCGGTGAACGCGATCGCCCCCCATCTGACAGAGACCGACCGGCTGCGGCTGGCCCCCGGCGTCATGCTGCGCAACGACCGCCGCCGCGAGCAGTGGATGCTGATGGGGCCGGAACGGCTTCTGGTGCTGGACGAGATGGCGCTGGCGATCGTCCGCGCCTGCGTCGGGCCGGAGATCGCCGACGTGGCCGCCGGCATCGACCGGTTGACCGTGGAGTATGATGCCCCGCGCACCGAGGTCGCCGCCGACGTTCTGGAGATGCTGACCGACTTGCGCAACAAGGGCTATGTCATCACATGAGGTGCCTCCCCAGGAGATGCGTCCAATGAGCTGCGCCCTGCCCGCCTTCGCCGCCGCTTCCAATGCCGAACCGGCCCCGCCCTTTGCCGTGCTGATGGAGCTGACGCACCGCTGCCCGCTGCGCTGCCCCTACTGCTCCAACCCCGTGGCGCTCGACCCCGCCAGCGCCGAACTGGACACCGCCACCTGGAAGCGCGTGCTGGACGAGGCGGCCGACGTCGGCGCCCTGCAGGTCCATTTCTCCGGCGGCGAGCCCTGCGTCCGCAAGGATCTGGAGGAGCTGGTCGCCCACGCTACGGAAATCGGGCTCTACAGCAATCTCATCACCTCGGCCGTGCTGCTCGACCAGCCGCGGCTGGAGCGGTTGCAGCGGGCCGGGCTTCAGCATGTGCAGATAAGCCTGCAGGACGCGGAGGCCGCCGGGGCCGACCGCGTCGGCGGCTTCAAGGGCGGTCACGTGAAGAAGCTGGAGGTCGCACGGGCGGTTGTCCGGCAGGGTCTGGCGTTGACCATCAACGCGGTGCTGCATCGCCACAACATCGACCGTGTGAACGACGTCATCGATCTGGCGATGGATCTCGGCGCCGGGCGGATCGAGATCGCCAACGTGCAGTATTACGGCTGGGCGCTCGCCAACCGCGCGGCGCTGATGCCGTCGCGAGACCAGCTGCTGGCGATGGACGCCGCGGTGCGCGCCCGCCTGCCCGAACTGGCCGGTCGGATCGTGGTCGATTACGTCGTGCCCGACTATTACGCCCGACGGCCGAAGAGCTGCATGGGCGGCTGGGCGCGCCGCTTCATGAACGTGAACCCGCGCGGCCGGGTCCTGCCCTGCCACGCGGCGGAGACGATTCCGGGAATGGAATTCGAGACGGTGCACGACCGCAGCCTGTCCGAGATCTGGCGCGACGGTCCGGCCTTCACCCGCTATCGCGGCACCGACTGGATGCCGGAGCCCTGCCAATCCTGCGACCATAAGGAAGAGGATTGGGGCGGTTGCCGCTGCCAGGCCCTGGCGCTCGCCGGCAGCGCCGATGCCACCGACCCGGTCTGCGAACTGTCACCGGCCCATGCCGACGTTGCCGTTCTGCGCGACCGTGACGCCGCCGCGCTGGACAGTGATTGGACCTATCGCGGCGCCTGACACGTCTCTATGAGAAGCGTTCGAGCACCATCTGCGTCGTCACTTCGGCCACGCCGGGCATGCCGGCGATGGCGGCGCGGATCGCTTCGATGCCGCGAATGTCGGGTGCCTCCGCCCGGATGACCAGATCGATCGCCCCGGCCACCGCATCCATCGCGACGATGCCGGGAATCCGCCGCAGTTTGGGAACCAGCTGGGCACAGCTCCGCCCAGGCTCATGGCGCAGCAGGAAATAGGCGGCGACACAATCCGCGGCCGGGCCGTCCTCGACCGTCGTGAAGCCCCGGATGACCCCCGACTTCAGCAGCCGGTCCAACCGTTCCTGGGTGGCGCTGCGCGACAGCCCGACGTCGCGGGCCAGCGCCACCAGCGTGCGGCGGGCGTCCTTGCGCAAGGCCGCCAGCAGAAGCCTGTCCTTCTCGTCCATCCCCGTCCCCACACCCCCACACCCGCACCCGGCGGCGAAATGCCGGTCGGCCGGCATCTTGCCGGGCTGCAACCGGCAGCCTTTCGGCGGAACTTAGCGGACAGGGACCATGGACGATTTGCACGGAGTATCCAATGACCTTGCTTCCGGCCAACTCGCTTCTGCTGCCGGTGGACATGCAGCGCGCCTTCGACGGGCCGTCCTGGCCGAAACGCTGGAACCGCGCGGCCGACCACAACGGCCTGCGCCTTCTCGCCGCGTGGCGGCGCAGCGGCCGGCCGGTGATCCATGTGCGTCACGATTCGGCGGAGCCGGCCTCCACCCTTCGCCGCGGGCAGCCCGGCAACCAATTCCGCGAAGGATTCGAGCCGCTGGACGGCGAAGCGGTGGTCGCCAAGAGCGTCAATTCCGCCTTCATCGGCACCGATCTGGATTTGCGGCTGCGCCGGCTCGGCATCGAACGGCTGGTGGTGTTCGGCATCTCGACCGACATGTGCGTGTCTACCACGATCCGCACCGGTGCCAATCTGGGATGGCCGATCACGCTGGTCAGCGACGCCTGCGATTGCTTCGAACTGCCGGACGGCCTGGGCGGGACGATCCCGGCGGAGCAGGTCCACACGGTTCATGTCGCCACGTTGCGCTATGAGTTCTGCGAGGTGACCACCACCGCCGGAATCATCGAACGCCTGTAGCTCACCGGGCGCGCCGGGCGGCGGCCGTTCAGGCCCTGTCGCCCGATCCGCCCTTCTTGCCGCCGCCGTCCTGCTTGTTGACGGTCGCCCACGCCCGCCGTTCCGCCTCGTCGTGTGAGACTCCGCGCTTTTCGTAGCCCTCCTCGATATGCTCGGCCTTGCGCTTCTGCTTGTCGGTGTATTTGTCCTTGTCGCCCTGGGACATCGGGTCCTCCTGTTGCGGTTTCCCGTACAACAGACCGTGGCAATGGGAAGTTCCTCCGTGGAATAGGCTGAAACGCATATCCGGGACCGGACAGACGAAAAGCGCGGCTTGCCGTGAGCGACGCCGTCACCCATCCTTTCCCCAATACTTTCAGGGGGAGGTTCAGGGGTGTTCACGATCTTCAACAAGGGCCGCGCCATCATGGGGGCGGCGGCGCTGGCATTCGGGCTGGTCGCCGGTACGGCGCAGGCCGCGGACGCGGTGCGCGTCGGGTCCAAGCTGGATGCGGAAAGCGGACTGCTCGGCACCATGATCCTCCAGGTGCTGCAGGCCAACGGCATCCCGACGGAAAACAAGATACAGCTGGGTCCGACCAAGATCGTGCGCGGCGCGCTGCTGTCCGGCGAGATCGACATCTATCCCGAATACACCGGCAACGGCGCGTTCTTCTTCAACATCGACAGCGATCCGGTCTGGAAGAAGGCCGGCGCCGGCTATGACAAGGTCCGTCAGCTCGACAAGGAGAAGAACGACATCGTCTGGCTGAAGCCGGCCCCGGCCAACAACACCTGGGCGCTGGCCGTGCGCCATGACGTGGCCGACGCCAACACGCTGAAGACGATGGAGGATTTCGCCAAGTGGGTCGGCGGCGGCGGCAAGGCGAAGGTCGCCGCATCGGCCGAATTCGTGGAGAGCCCGGCGGCCCTGCCCTCCTTCCAGCAGACCTACGGCTTCGCGCTGAAGCCCGACCAGATGCTCGTGCTGGCCGGCGGCGACACTGCCGCGACCATCCGCGCGGCGGCGGAACAGACCTCCGGCGTCAACACCGCCATGGTTTACGGCACCGACGGAGCCATCGCCGCACTCGACCTCGTCGTCCTCGCCGATACCAAGGGCGCGCAGATGGTGTATGAGCCGGCGCCGACCGTCCGGGCCTCGGTGCTGACAGCGCACCCGAAGATCGCCGACCTGCTGAACCCGGTCTTCGCCAGCCTGGATGCCGAAACGCTGCGCCGGTTGAACGCCAAGATCTCGGTGGAGGGGCAGGACCAGAAGCAGGTCGCCACCGAATACCTGAAGTCCAAGGGCTTCCTGAAGTAAGCCGACGACGTGACCAGCCGCCTTCGCCTGCACAACCGCGTCGCCCTGCTGATGGCTCTGGCCGCTCTGGCCGCCGCCGTCGCATTGCCGTTCCTCGGCTTCGCACCGAACCGCCTGTTGTCCGGCCGGCCGGTTCCGCTGTGGACGGCGGTGCAGGGATTGGGCGGGGCCGCGGCCCTGCTGCCGGGGCTGGTCCTGTTGGCGACGCCCTTCCTGCGGCCAACCCGCTTCGGCCTCGGACTGACCGTCGCGGCCGGCGGGCTGTTCACGGCCGGGCTGGTCTGGCTGGCGGGCGTCCAGGCGGCGGCGCTGGCGCAGGGAGCGTCCGCGGCGGCACGAACCTCCTTCGCCTCCGGCTTCTGGGTGATGGCGGCGGCGGGTCTGTTGGCGGCGGTCGATGCCGCGCGCCGGCTGGGGCTGGGTGCCGTCGGCCGGATGGCGGTCGGTGCGGCGATCGCCGGGCTTGTAGCCCTGCAACTGGTCTCCGGCCATCTCGACGCCCTGTCGATCCTCAAGGAATACGCCAACCGGCGGGAGGTGTTCGCCGACGCCGTGTTGCGCCATGCCATGCTTGTGGCGGCGGCGCTGGTCCCGACGCTGCTGATCGGCCTGCCGCTGGGCGTGGCGGCTCACCGGGTGCAGGCGGTCGGACGCGCGGTATTCCCGATCCTGAACGTGGTGCAGACTGTGCCGTCCATCGCCCTGTTCGGACTGCTGATGGCACCGCTGGCCGCACTCGGGGCCATGCTGCCGGGATCGGGGATCAGCGGGGTCGGGCCGCTGCCGGCGGTGATCGCGCTGACGCTCTATTCTCTGCTGCCGATCGTGCGCAACACCGCGGTCGGGCTCGACGGCGTGCCCGCTCCGGTACGGGAAGCCGCGAGGGGCATGGGGCTGACGCAACGCCAGATCTTCCTGCGCGTCGACCTGCCGCTGGCGCTGCCGGTCTTTTTGTCGGGGCTGCGCATCACCGTGGTCCAGGCGGTCGGGCTGGCGGCGGTGGCGGCGCTGATCGGGGCCGGGGGCCTCGGCGCCATCATGTTCCAGGGGCTTTTCGCAAACGCGCTGGACCTCGTGCTGCTGGGGGCCGTTCCCGTCATCCTGCTGGCGGTGGCGGCCGACGCCCTGTTGTCCATCGGCATCGCCGCCGCCACCCACCGCATCGGCGTTCTGCCGGGAAGGAGTGCGCCATGATCGAATTCGAGCGCGTGACCAAGCGCTTCGGCTCCTGGACGGCGGTGGATGCCGTGTCCTTCACCGTGGCGGAGGGGGAGTTCCGCGTGCTGATCGGGCCGTCCGGCTCCGGCAAATCGACGGTGCTGCGGATGATCAACCGGCTGATCCCGGCCGACGAGGGCGCCATCCGCATCGACGGCGAGGACATCGCCTCGCTGAAGCCGGAGGAGCTTCGCCGGCGCATGGGCTACGTCATCCAGTCGGTCGGGCTGTTCCCGCACTGGACGGTGGAGCGCAACATCGCCACCGTCCCCGGCCTGCTCGGCTGGCCCAAGGCGCGCATCTGCGACCGGGTGACCGAACTGCTGGAGTTGTTGAACCTCGACCCCCGCCGTTACCGCTCCGCCTATCCGCACCAGCTGTCGGGCGGACAGCAGCAGCGCGTCGGCGTCGCCCGCGCGCTGGCGGCGGAACCGCGCATCCTGCTGATGGACGAGCCGTTCAGCGCGCTCGATCCCATCACCCGCGCCAGCCTGCAGACGGAGCTGTCGGCCATCCACCGCCGCACCGGCACGACCGTGGTCTTCGTCACCCACGACATGGACGAGGCCTTGCGGCTGGGTGACAGCATCGCGGTGATGGACCATGGCCGGCTGATCCAATGCGCCAGCCCGCTCGACATCCTGACCCGCCCGGCCAGTCCGCTGGTCCGCGACCTCGTCGGGCGCGAGGAATGGGGGTTGAAGCGGCTGGCGGTGGAGACGGTCGGCGATCGCGCCCGCCGGCAGGAAAGCGCGGCCGGCGAACCGCTGGCTGCCGAGACCCCGCTGCACCGCGCCCTGTCGGAGATGGTCGCCCGCGGCACCGAACGGCTGCCGGTGGTGGACGGCGACGGCCGGCCGGCCGGCGTGCTGCATCTGTCCGACCTCGTGCGCCCCAGCACGGGCGGAACGGCATGACCGTCGCCGGCATGGCCCCGCGCGAGTTTCTAACCGACCGCCTGATTCTGGGTCTGGTGGCGCTGGTGGCGCTGGTGCTTGGCATGCCCTCGCTGAAGCCGCTGTTCGCCACGCTCTATCCCGGCCTGGACCGCCCTTTGTACGAGGCGGAGAGCTTCGTCCGCCTGACCCTCGACCATATGGCGCTGGTCGGCATCTCCAGCCTCGCGGCGATTCTGCTCGGCGGCGGGGCTGGAATCGCCGTCACGCGCCCCTGGGGGCGGGAGTTCCGCGGCCTGCTGGAAACCATCGCCACCATGGGCCAGACCTTTCCGCCGGTGGCGGTGCTGGCGCTGGCGGTGCCGGTGATGGGCTTCGGGCCCGAACCGGCGCTGATCGCGCTGACGCTCTACGCCCTGCTGCCGGTGGTGGAGAACACGGTCGCCGGGCTGGACGGCGTTCCCGCCCCGGTGCTGGATTCCGCCCGCGGCCTGGGCATGGGACCGGCGGAGATGCTGTTCCGGGTGGAGCTGGCTTTGGCCGCCCCGGTGATCCTGGCCGGCGTGCGCACCGCCGTCATCATCAATGTCGGCACCGCCGCCATCGCGTCGACCGTCGGCGCCAAGACCCTTGGCCTGCCCATCATCGTCGGGCTGAACGGATCCAACCAGGCCTACGTCATCCAGGGCGCCCTGATCGTTGCCGCGCTTGCCGTGGTGATCGATGCCGGATTCGATCGTCTGGCAATGTGGCTGGCGCGCTGGTCGCAACACTGAAAAGTCGCGATATTTCAGATAGTTATCTTGCGTGAGACAGTTAGCAATCTTTTAGCATTCCGGTAAGAAACAGTTAGTACCCGAAAGCCGATTAGCGCGCTTATGGTCCCTTCCGAACACAGGCCGTTCGGAATGCAACATCGCTGCCCCCTCCCTAACCCTCCCCCGCTTTGCGGGAGAGGGAACTCCGCCGCTCTCGGACTTAACTCCCTCTCCCGCGCAGCGGGGGAGGGTTGGGGAGGGGGCACCGGGATAAGGCAAATTAGCAAGCATGCATCCGGACGGTCCCCAATTCAGGGAGACCGCCACCATGACCATCCGTCCACTGGACCCTGTCCAGGCCCTGGAACGCATGATGCTGATCCGGGCCTATGAAGAAACGCTGATCGATCTGCACGGACGCGGGCGCGCCGCCGGGACCTGCACCTCCGTGGGGCAGGAGGCTCCGGCCGTCGGCGTCGTCTCGGCCCTGACCGCAGACGACCTGATCCTGACCAACCACCGCAGCGCCGGCCACCTGCTGGCCCGCGGCGCCGATCCCGGCCGCATGCTGGCGGAGGTGATGGGCAAGCAGGACGGCTATTGCGGCGGCAAGAGCGGGTCGCTGCACATCTCCGCCAAGGAGCTGGGCGTCGTGCTGACCTCCACCATCGTCGGCGGCGAACTGGCTCTGGCGACCGGCGTCGGGCTGTCGCGGACGATGTTGAGCAAGCCGGGGCTGAACCAGCCGGGCATCGTCGCCTGCTTCTTCGGCGACGGGGCCGCCACCGAAGGACGCTTCCAGGAATCGCTGAACCTCGCCGCGGTGTGGAAGCTGCCGATCCTCTATGTCTGCGAAAACAACCAGTGGCAGGCCTTCGTCCACCGCAAGGAGACGATGCTGGCCGACGGCATCGCCGGTCAGGCGGCGGCGCTGGGGGTGGAAAGCGCGGTGGTCGACGGCAACGACCCGCTGGCGGTGTTCGAGGCCGCCGGCGCCGCCATCGACGCCATCCGCCGCACCGGCAAGCCCTTCCTGCTGGAGGCGATGACCTACCGTCTGCGCGGCCATTTCGAGCCGGACGACCAGGGCTATGTCGACAAGGCGGAGTTGGCCCACTGGCGCGACCGCGACCCGATCCTGTGCCTGCGCGCCCGGCTTGAACGCGAAGGCCGCCTGACCGCCGAAGCCGTCGCCGCCATCGAAGCCCGCGTCCGCGCGACAATGGAGGATGCAACGGCCTTCGCCGACGCCAGCCCCTATCCGGGCCCCGATGCCCTGACCACCGATGTCTACGCCTGAGCGGAGGCCCACCACCATGACCACCATGACCGTCAACGACGCGATCTCCGCCGCCCTGGCCGAAGAGATGCGGCTCGATCCCACCGTGATGATCTTCGGCGAGGGCGTCGCCACCAAGCGCCACGACCTGCTGGCGGAGTTCGGCGGCGCCCGCGTCCGCAACACCCCGCTGGCGGAGGGCATCATCGCCGGCACCGCCGCCGGGGCCGCCGCGACCGGCCTGCGCCCGGTGGTTGACCTGCTGTTCGCCCCCTTCCTCTGCTATGCGATGGACGAGATCGTCAACAGCGCCGGCAAGCTGCGCTACATCTCCGGCGGGCAGTTCAAATTTCCGATGGTGGTGCTGGCGATGACCGGTGCCGGATGGGGCGTCGGCGCCCAGCACAACCACAATGTCGAAAGCTGGTTCGTCCACAGCCCCGGACTGAAGATCGTCATGCCCTCTACCCCCGCCGACTTCAAGGGGCTGATGAAATCGGCGATCCGCGACGACAACCCGGTGCTGGTCTTCGCCGACATCGCCCTCGGCTACAGCGCCGGAGAGGTGCCGGAGGATGCCCATGCCATCCCGCTGGGCAAGGCGGCGGTGCGGCGCGAAGGCCGTGACGTGACGCTGGTGTCCTACGCCAAGACGGTCGGCACCTGCATGGCCGCCGCCGACACGCTGGCCGCCGCCGGCATCGAAGCGGAGGTGATCGACCTGCGCAGCCTGAAGCCGCTGGACGAGGACGCCATCCTGCGATCCGTCGCAAAAACCGGCCGGCTTGTCGTGGTGCATGAGGCGAGCCGCCTGTGCGGCGTCGGCGCGGAGATCGCCGCCCTGGTGGCTGAGAAAGCCTTCACAAGCCTGCGGGCACCGGTGCTGCGCCTGACCGGGCCGGACGCGCCGGCCCCGGCCAGCTTCCCGCTGGAACAGGCCTTCGTGCCGCAGGCCGATGCGGTGGTCGCCGCCGTCCGCTCGCTGGTGGCCGAACCGGCGACCGCCTGACCGCGCACGCCTCCCGCCCTTCTCCGGCTCTCCGCGCCCCGCCTCCGCCACCGGTGGCGGGGCGCGGAGACATTCCGGGCCTCGTGAAGCCCTACTTTTGCGAATGACTTGCATTCGCATTTCGAAAAGCCTACCCTCCGCTCATCCAATCCAAGCGGAGTCCGTCATGTCCAGCATGCAGTCCCATCGCCGCTCCATGCCCGGCCGCGAGCGCTTCCAGGACCTGCGCGGCGCCGAGGCGCTGGTCGTCTCCGTTCTGCGGCTGTGGGCGGAACCGTTGCGGGAACCGGAACGCCGGCACCCGCACTGGCAGGACGGCATGGCCGAGGCCGGCCTGTCGAACGATGCGGCGGTGGCCTTTGACACGCTGATGCGCATCGTGCTGGCCGCCACCACCCGTCCGCTCGACCTGCACCGTCCGCCCTGCCCGTCTCTGGGTACGGACGAAGCGCTTCTGCTCGACATTCTGCGGCTGGCGCAGCACGACCAGCATGGCGAGGCGGGGCTGCTGATGAATGACTGGCTGCCGCTGGCCGGCGTGCGCATGGCGATGGCCCCGCTCTGCGTCCTGGCCGCCGCCCTCGGCCGTGCCGGGCTGCATCTACCGGACCCGGCAGAGGCCACACCTTCGCCGAACCGTCCAGCCGTCGGCCGCCTGGACCGGCCTCACCCCAGCGCGGACCGCGGCGCCACCCTGCTGCATTGAGGCGCCGGCAAGCTCGATCCTGCTTGGCTAACGCCGCACACCGGCGGCGATGCGGTCGGCCAGCGCTCCGACCGCTTGGCTCATTGCCCGGACCTGGGCATCGGGTCCGGTTCCGGCGGACGGCACCTCGACGATTTCGCGCGTCGGGCCGCTCTTGCGCCCGCCGGACCCGCCGCCCGGCGACAGGCTCCATTGCGCATCCAGAAGCACGCGGCCGGTGGCGTCGGCGTCGAAGCGCAGCACGGTGACGGCAAGCACCGCAGTTCCCTCCGCCACGTTGCTTCCGGCCGTCGGCAGCACCGTCGTGCCCGGCAGGCGCGCCGACAGGTCGCCGGCCAGTGTGGAGCGCAGCCCGTCGGCCAGCGGCTCGGCCCAACGGTCGAACTCCAGCGTCTCCACCCGGTTGCCGTCGATCCGGCGGACGATCTGCGGCCGGTCGATCAGCATCGGCAGGTCCAGTGATCCCAGCGCCAGGATTTGCGGCGCGGACCGGGCGGGCTGCGCCGTGCCGGCGGGCGGCACCACCGCCAGCGTGTAGAGCCGGCTCTCCGGCGTCGACTGGCAGGCCGCCAGCACGAGAAGCGGCGCCGCCAGCGCGGCATTCCGCAATCCGCGCACCCAATCCATCACCCTCTCCTCCCCATTCCGTTACCTCTTGCCCCGAAGCAGAGCCTCCGGGTGGCGTTCGAGATAGTCGGCCAGCACGCGGAAGGACCGCGCCGCATCGTTCAACTGCCGCATCACGCCGGGCAGATCGGCCTGTCCACCTCCGCCGGCCAGCAGCCCGTTGGCACTATTCAGCGTGCCCTGGGCCGCGGTCGCCACGCCGCGCAGGCTCTTCACCAGCTGCGGCAGTTGCCGGTCGGCGTCTCGCATAAGCGCGTCGGCGCTGCCCAGCGCCTTGGCAAGCGCCGCCAGCGAGCGCGCGAGGTCGGGCGAGCCGGCAACGCCGCTGATCGACTGCAGGGTGCCGCGCAGGTCGGCCAGCAGCGCGTCGAGCGGCAGCGCCGCCACCTTGTCCATCACCTGCCCGGCCGACCGTGTCAGGGACTCCAGGTCGCTTGAGGCGACGGTCGGCAGTTCCGACCGCTCGGTCCCCGGCGCCGTCGGCGGATTGCCGGGCTCGTAGTCGAAGGACACCAGCTTCTGCCCGGTCAGCAAATTGCCCGAAGCCAGCCGGCCGCGCAGCCCCTTGGCAACCTGCGTGGCGATTAGCTTGCGCACCGCCGCCTCGTCCATCGGCTTGCCGTCGATCACGGCATAGGTCCGGGCGACCAGATCGGGTTCGATGTCGATGTCGACGGGGATGTGCAGTACCTGCCTGTTCTCGTCATACTCCAGCCGCACGGCGGCGACGTGGCCGACGGTCAGGCCGCGCATCAGCACCGGCGCGCCGGCCTGCAGCCCCTGCACCGAGCCTGGGAACTCCAGCCGATAGCGCACGCGCAACCGGTCGCGCGCCGCCGCGGCAGAGGCCTGATCCTCGTAGAGGGTGAAGGTGGCCCAGTCATTTGCCTGCGCCCCGGCCTCCGGATCGGGCGGGGTTTCCAGAACGACGCCGCCCAGCGCCAGCGACTTCAGCGATTCGGTCTGGAACTTGATGCCGTCGGCCCCGGCGGAGAACTGGATGCCCGACGACCGCCAGAAGCGGCTTCCCTCATGCACCAGATTCTCGTAAGGCGCCCGGACGAAGACCGACACCGACACCGTGCGGTCCTGCGGCGACAGGTTGTAGCCCATCACTTCGCCGATCTGGACGCCACGGAAATAGACGGGAGAGCCCTGGGCCAGCGACCCCAGCTGTTCCGTCTTCAGGTTGAAGCTGCGGCCCGGCACGTCGGCGCGGATCACCGGCGGCTCGTCCAGCGCATCGAACTCCCGCCGGTCGTCGCCGCCACCGGGTTCCATCTCCACATAGGTGCCGGAAACCACCGTGCTGAGCCCCGACACCCCGCCCAGGCTGAGGCGCGGCGCCACCATCCAGAAGCGGGTCCCCTCCTTCAGGTGGCGGGTGGCGGTGCGGTCCATGCGGGCGGTGGCGATCACCTGCGACAGGTCGTCGGACAGCCGCACCGATTCGATCACGCCCAGATCGACGTTCTTGTGCTTGATGCGGGTCCGCCCGGCCTCCAGCCCGTCACCGGACTGGAAGGTGATGACGATCTGCGGCCCACGCTCCTCGAACCAGCGCCAGCCGAGCCAGCCTGCGATCAGCACCGCCACCAGCGGCAGAATCCATAAGGGCGACAGCCGCCGGCGCGACGGCGTCGCGACCTCTGGCGGATGGCCGTTCGGGGTTTCGTCAGCCATGCGGCACCGCCCCCGCTTGGCGATCCGGAGCCGGATCGGGTGCCTCCTCCTCCGCCCGGTCCCACATTACGCGCGGGTCGAAGACATGGCTTGCCACCATGGTCAGCACGACCACCGAGGCGAAGGCGATGGCGCCGGGATCGGCGCGGACGGAGGCGACGGCGCCGAATTGCACCAGGGCCGTGAGGATGGCGATCATGAACACGTCGATGTTGGACCAGCGCCCGATGGCGTCGATGATACGGTACAGCCGCGTCCGGGCATGCAGCCTTGCGGCCGAACGCCGCCACGCGGCCAGAAGGAACCAGCCGAGCCCCGCCAGCTTCAGCACCGGCACGGCGACGCTGGCGACGAAGACCAGAATGGCCAGCGGCCACAACCCGGCTTCCGCCAGCTCGTGCACGCCACTGAGGATGGTGCTGGGGGCGCCCTGGCCGAAATTGATGACGGTCATCACCGGCAGCAGATTGGCCGGGACATAAAGGACCGCGCCGGCCGTCACCAGCGCGGCGGTGCGCTCCAGGCTGTTCGGCTCGCGCGGGTGCAGGCGGCTGTGGCAGCGGGTGCAGCGCTCCGGAGCCGGGCCGTGGTCGCAGCCATGAATCCGCTGGCAGACGGTGCAGGCGACCCAGCGCGCCGGTGCCGGCGCACCGGACGGCGGAACATGGTCGATGGCCTGCCAGATCCGGCGGCTGTCGAGCGACAGGTCCATCAGCGTGCGGACCAGCACGAAGCCGCCCAGCGCCAGTCCGCCGGCCAGGAATTCGGCATTGGCGAAGCCTTTCAGCCGCGAATATCCGACCAGCAGCCCCAGCAGGAAAACGTCCAGCATCGCCCAGGGCCGCAGCCGCTCGGCCCAGGCGAACAGACGCGCCGTTTCCCGCGCATGGACGGGTGGGCGGCCTTCGTGCAGGCGCTGCAGTACGGCGATCACCGCCATGTTGCGGGCGAAAGGGGCGGCCAGCACCAGCGCGCCGACCAGCAGCGCCAGCGGCCACATGCCCTGGTCGGCCAGCGTTTCGACCCCGGTGACGACCAGACTGGTCCGGTCGTTGCCCTGGATGTTCACCCCCATCAGCGGGTTGGCGGCGATCAGCAGCAGCAGCAGGGCGCCGGCGACCGCCACCGGCAGCGCATGGTGCAGCCCGCCCCTGGTGTGCCGGAACAGCACCGCGCCGCAACGGGTACATTCGGCCCGGTGGCCCGGTGCCGGCAGGCGGATGCGGTGCAGGCGTCCGCAGTCGTGGCAGGCGACGAGATCGTCACGAACCTCCGCCACCGTCCCCATCAACCCTTCCTTGCCCGATCCGACCAGCATGCACGCACTCGAACCTTCAAAACTGCGAAACCCGCTCTCCAATTGGCTTTCTTGAACGGCTGCGCAAGCCCTTGCGAAGCGGATAGGCGAGAATCCGCCGCACCGCAGCATAGCCAAGGGCAAGATCGGGAATTCGCGATTGACCGAAAGATTATGTACATACATTATCGCCGGAACGTCACATCGCAACGCGGCGCGGAGAGCGGGGTGCAGGGGTTGGTACGGCAAAACCTGACCGGACAGGACCGCGGTGGCGGACCGGCTTCCCAGCCGGGCGATCCGGTGCAAGGTGGCCTGACCCTGGACAGCAGCCCCAGCGGCTCACTGGATGGCGCCCTGGACGGCCGCGGCCCCCTGTTCGACCAGATCAAGCGTGCCGTCGCCGGCCAGATCCTGCGCGGACGCTGGCAGGCCGGCCAGCGACTTCCCAATGAGGCGGAGCTGTCCAGCCTCTACGGCGTCTCCCGCCAAACGGTGCATAAGGCCATCGCCCTGCTGGCGCGGGAAGGGTTCCTGGTCCGCCGCCGCCGCGCCGGCACCTTCGTCGCCACCAGCCGCCGCGACCGCTTCGCCCTGCCAATCGAGGACATCGGCGACGTGGTGGCACGAGAGGGGCGTGTCTATGAATTCCGCATCCGCGACCGCAGGAGCCTCCGCAACGGCGAGGGCATCCGCTGGCCGGACCTGCCCGACGGAACGCCGATCCTGACGCTGGAATGCCTGCATTTCAGCGACGGGACGCCGATTCAGCACGAACGCCGCCTCGTCAACCTCGACGTCGTGCCGGAGGTGATTGACGAACCGTTCGACGTCGTGGCACCCAGCCGTTGGCTGGTCGACCGGGTTCCCTGGTCGTCCGCCGACCACACCGTGCGGGCGGTCAACGCCACGGCGGAGATGGCGGCGCTGCTGGGGGTGGAGGCCGGTACGGCCTGCCTGTCGATCCGGCGGCAGACCATGCATCTCAGCCGGCCGGTGACGCTGGTGCATTTCCTGTCGGTGGGCGACCGCTTCAGCCTCAGCGGGTCGTCGATCACCGACAGCGCGACAGAGTTGAATTTGTAAACACAAAAGGACCGGCGACAGCCGCCGGCCGCAACAGGGGGTCCTTTCATGATGGAGAGCAAGGCTATGGTTCGGACGATGGTCAAGGCGGCGCTGCTGGGCGCCACGATGCTGGTCGCGGGCGCCGCCGCCGGCACGGCGATGGCCGACACGCTGGCCGACGTGAAGAAGGCCGGCGTCCTGACCGTCGCCACCGAGATGCAGTTCCCGCCCTTCGATTTCCTTGAGAACAACGAATACCAGGGCGTCGACCGCGACCTGATCGACGAGGTGGCCAAGGAACTGGGCGTCAAGGCCAAGTACATGGACCTGCCCTGGACCAGCGTGCTGCCCGGCCTGGAAGCCAAGAAGTTCGATCTGGTCATCGCCCCGGTCACCATCACGAAGGAGCGCATGAAGCGCTATTCCTTCACCGTTCCGATTTCGGAGGCGACCGCCGCCCTGATGAAGCGGGCCGACGACAAGACCATCAACAAGCCGGAAGACATCGCCGGCAAGAAGGTCGGCGGCGGCAAGGGCACCTCGCAGTTGGCCCAGGTGAAGGAATACGGTCAGACCCTGCCGACGCCGCCGGACGTGCGCGAATATGTCGACAGCAACCAGTCCTACGCCGATCTGGCCGCCGGCCGCGTCGACGCCTCGGTCAACTCGCTGCCGAACCTGAACTTCGCGGCATCCAAGCGCAAGGACACCTTCGCCGTCGTTCTGCCGCCCTTCGGCAAGCCGTCCTACTTCTCCTGGGTCGGCCGCCTGGACGAGAACGACAAGAGCCTGATTGAGGCGGTCAACGCCGCCCTGGTGAAGATCCAGAAGGACGGCCGTATGGCCACCATCCAGAAGAAGTGGTTCGGCGTCTCGCAGGACCTGCCGACCACCGTTCCGGAACCGCAGCTGTAAGAGGCGCATGACCTTCCCTCTCCCGCCCCGGGAGAGGGAGGGGACCCACGAAGTGGGGAGGGTGAGGGGCAATCCGGACATGGATTCCCCAATCCTCGCATCACCCCTCACCCTTCCCAAGCTCCGCTTGGGCCCCTTCCCTCTCCCGGGGCGGGAGAGGGAAAAGATCACCTAAGGCCCACTCGATGAAGTTCAGCGTCATCATCGACGCCCTTCCCTATCTGCTGGGGGCGGCCGTCACGACCATCTGGGTCTCGCTGCTCGGCGTGCTGCTGGGGCAGGTGTTCGGCGTTGTCGTCTGCGTGGCGCGCCAGTCCGGCGGCCGGGCGGCCGACATGGCCGGCGGCGTCTATGTCAGCTTCTTCCGCGGCGTGCCGTTGCTGATCCAGCTTCTGCTGATTTACTACATGCTGCCGCTGATCGGCATCGACGTGCCGCCGCTGGTCGCCTCCGTCGCCGCCCTTGGCCTCGCGTCGGGCGCCTATGTGTCGGAGATCTACCGCGGTGCGCTGAACGCCGTCCCGCATGGGCAATCGGAAGCCGCGCTGGCGCTGGGTTTTCCCGCCCAATCGATCTGGACGCGCATCCTGCTGCCGCAGGCCTTCCGCATCTCGGTTCCCGCGCTGGTCAACGAGCTGATCCTGCTGTTGAAGGCGTCCTCGCTGATCTCCGTCGTCGGGGTGGCGGAGCTGACGCGGACCAGCCAGACCATCTCGGCCAGCAACTACCGCCCGCTGGAGATCTATCTCGCGGCCGGGCTCATCTATCTGGCGATCAACGGCGCGCTGGCCCTGTTCGGCACGCTGGTCGAACGCCGCCTGCAACAGGCCTGATCCGATGTTGGACCTTTCCCTTCTCGTCCAGTACGGCCCGGCGCTGCTGCGCGGCTTCGGCGTCACCATCCTGTGCTGGGGCGCCGGCTGCCTCATCGGCATGGTCCTGGGCTTCGTGCTGATGCTGCTGCGGCAATTGCCGATCAAGCCGCTGCGCTGGATCATCCGCGCCTATATCGAGGTGATCCGGGGCACGCCCTTCCTGATCCAGCTGTTCCTGCTCTACAGCGGCGGCCCGTCGATCGGCCTGCGGCTGGAGGCGACGACGGCGGGCATCCTTGGCCTCGGCATCTATGGCAGCGCCTATTTCGCCGAGATCTTCCGCGCCGGCTATCAGGCGGTGCCGAAGGGGCAGGTGGAGGCGGCGCTAAGCCTCGGCATGTCCTACGGCTCCATCTTGCGCCGGGTAATCGTACCGGCGATGCTGGTGTCGACCATCCCCGCCATCGTCAACATGATGGCGATCCTGACCAAGGAGACGGTGGTGCTGTCGATCATCACCGTGCCGGAACTGATGTACGAGATGCAGACGATGGCGGCGGAGACCTTCGCCACCTTCGAAACCATCCTTGGGATGGCGCTGTTCTACTGGATGCTGGTGGAGGTGGTGTCGCGCCTGGGCCGCCGGCTGGAGGCGCGCGTCACCCGTTTCCTGACCCACGCCTCGCCGCAAGGGTCGTCGTCCGAGACTGCAACCGCGAGGGCGTGATGACCGCCGTTTCCCAAACCGCCACCCCGCCGCGCACCACGGTCCAGGGCGATGCCGTGCCGATGGTCTCGATCCGCAGCGTCGGCAAGAGCTTCGGCACCAACGAGGTGCTGCGCGACATCGACCTGACCGTCAACAAGTCGGAGGTCGTCTGCCTGATCGGCCCCAGCGGATCCGGCAAGAGCACGCTTCTGCGCTGCATCAACTTCCTGGAGGTCTACGACCGCGGCGAGATCCGCATCGAAGGCACGCTGGTCGGCTATACCGAGGACACGCCGCGCCGCCGCCTGTCGAACCGCGACCTGCGCAGCCTGCGCCGCAACGTCGGCATGGTGTTCCAGCAGTTCAACCTGTGGCCCCACATGACCGCGCTGGAGAATGTGGCCGAAGCCCTGGTGCAGGTCCGCGGCATGGACAAGGCGTCGGCTGCCGCGCATGCCGGCCGGATGCTGGACCGGGTGGGTCTGGCCGCCAAGGCCGACGCCTACCCCGCCCGCCTGTCCGGCGGCCAGCAGCAGCGCGTCGCCATCGCCCGCGTCATCGCGATGGAACCCCACCTGATGCTGTTCGACGAGCCGACCTCGGCACTCGACCCCGAACTGGTGGGCGAGGTGTTGCAGGTGATGCGCGATCTGGCCGCCGACGGCATGACCATGGTGGTGGTGACCCACGAGATGGGCTTCGCCGCCAACGTCGCCGACAAGGTGGCGTTCCTCGACCGCGGCCGCATCGCCGCCTTCGGCACCCCGCGCGAGGTCTTCCACGAGTCCAGCGAACCGCGGGTGCAGCAGTTTTTGCAGACCTACCACGAACGGAACAGTTTCTGATCTCTTACAGCGCATCACTCGGTATTGCCCCCTCCCTTCCCATGCTGACGCATGGGCCCCTTCCCTCCCCCGCCTTCGGCGGTAGAGGGAGTTGACTGCGGAGCATCGGCAGTCCCCTCTCCCGCGCAAGCGGGGGAGGGTTAGGGAGGGGGCATAAGTTGCGATTTTGGCAACTTCCCCCCTGGCACGCGCTCCATATACTCGCTAAGAACCTTTCGCACGCGCAACAGAACTGCAACGCGAAAGCCCCGTCTCCGTCGATGATCGAACTCCGGTCCGTCACCCACGCCTATGGCGACCGTCCTGTCCTGCACGACCTCTCGCTGCGGCTGACGGAACGGCGCATCGCCATTCTCGGCGGCAACGGCTCGGGGAAGAGCACGTTGGCGCGGCTGCTGAACGGCCTGATCCTGCCGACCGCCGGCACCGTCACCGTCGATGGCCTGGACACCCGCAGCGACGGACGGGCCGTGCGTCAGCGGGTCGGCTTCGTCTTCCAGAATCCCGACACCCAGATCGTCTACCCGACGGTGGAGGAAGACCTCGCCTTCGGGCTGAAGGCGCGCAAGCTGCCGAAGGACGAGATCGCCCGCCGCGTCGCCGGTGCGCTGGAACGTTACGGCCTCGCCCGCTACCGCCACCAGCCGGCACACCAGATGAGCGGCGGCGAGAAGCAGCTGCTCGCCATCGCCGGGGTGCTGGTGCTGGAACCGGCCTATGTGATCTTCGACGAGCCGACCACCCTGCTCGACCTGCGCAATCGCCGCAAAGTGATCGAGTTGCTGCGCGGGCTGCCGCAGACGGTGATCGTCGTTACCCACGACCTCGACATGATCAGGGACTTCGACCGGGCGCTGGTGCTGGAGGATGGCCGCGTCGTCGCCGACGGTCCCCCGGCGGAGACCGTGCCGGCCTACATCGAGCGGCTCGGCTGATGCTGGGGCTCTACCTGCATCGGGAGTCTCCCATCCACCGCCTGCCGGCGGGGGCGAAGCTGGGCGGGCTGCTGCTGGTGACGATGGCGGTGCTGGCGCTGCCCGGTGCCTGGGGGGCGCTCACCGCCGGACTGATCGGCGCCGCCGTGCTTGTCGCGGCGAGGCTGCCGGCCAGGCGGGTGCTGGCGGAACTGCGGGCGCCGGTCGTCATGCTGACCCTGCTGTTCGGCTTCCAGGCCCTGCTGGCCGGCGGCGGATGGGAGGAAACGGCCATCGCCGTCGCCCGTTTCGCCGCCCTGATCCTGCTGGCGACGCTGGTCACGCTGACCACCCGCGTGATGGACATGGTCGATCTGTTCGAGCGGCTGTTCGGCCTGCTGCGCCCGGTCGGGGTCAATCCGGCGAAGATGGCGCTGATGCTGGCCCTGACCATCCGCTTCATCCCGCTGCTGGGCGAACAGGTGCGCGAGGTGCGGATGGCCCAGCGCGCCCGCGGCGTGGAGCGCAACATAGCCGCCCTGTTCGTTCCGCTGCTGGTCAAGATCCTCACCATGGCCGATGATCTGACCGCCGCACTGGAAGCGCGCGGCTACGACCCGGCGGATGCCGGGGCGAACGACACCAAAACCAAAAACAGCACTCAACGATAACGTCACCAGCCGAAGGAAGCGTCCGCCATGTTGTCCACCCGCGACCTCGTTCTCTGCGCCCTGTTCGCCGCCCTGCTGGGCGGGCTTGGCATGGCGCCGCCGATCCCGCTCGGCTTCCTGCCGGTGCCGGTCACCGCGCAGACGCTGGGCGTCATGCTGGCCGGCACCATCCTGGGCGCCAAGCGCGGCGGCATCGCAGCATTGCTGTTCGTCCTGCTGGTCGCGGCCGGGCTGCCGCTGCTGGCGGGAGGGCGCGGCGGCATCGGCGTGCTGATGGGGCCGACCGGCGGCTTCGTGCTGTCCTGGCCGGTCGCCGCCTTCGTCACCGGCTGGCTGGCGGAGCGGTTCGCCACCAACGCCAACCCGATCCGCCTGTTCGCGGTCAGCGTCCTCGGCGGCATCCTGGTCGTCTATGCGGGCGGCATTCCCTGGCTGTCGCTGGTCGCCGGCCTGCCGATCGAGAAGGCGCTGTTCGGCTCGCTGGCCTTCGTGCCGGGCGACCTGATCAAGGCCGGTGTCGCCGCTGTCGCCGCCTCGGGCGTCCGCCGTGCAGGCATCCTGCCGATCCATGCCTGATCGAATGGCGCCTGACCGACCCTCCTTTGTCGGCAGCCATACCGGGGCGGACAACCTCGCCCGCCCCTTCGCACTGGCCGCCGGGCGGGCGCCCGGCCATCCCGCGCTGGTCTTCGGCGACGAGGTGGTGTCCTACGGCACCCTGCTCGACCAAGTGCGGCGGGTGGGAGCCGGCGTGTCCGCCGTGCGCCGGGACGGAGTGCCGCCGCGTGTGGCGCTCGGCCTCGGCAACCGGGCGGAGTTGCCGGCCCTGTTCTTCGGCATTGTCGCGGCGGGCGGCATCGTCGGGCTGTTCGACCCGAAATGGAGCGCCGGCCAGACCGCCGCCGCCATCGATACTTTCCGTCCCAACCTGCATCTGACGGCGGAGACGGCACCCGCCTGGATCGCCGCTCAGCCGGCGGGCTGGACCATCCCGGCGGTCGATCCGGAAACGCCCTTCCTGGTCGGCTTCACCTCCGGCACCACCGGGCGGCCGAAGGCCTTCATCCGCAACCAGGGCTCCTGGCTGGCGACGCTGGAGGCGAGCCGCTTGGAGTTCGGCATCGGACCCGATGACATCGTCCTGGTGCCGGGACCGCTGGTCCATGGCCTGGGTCTCTATGGCGCGGTGGAGGGGCTGTCGGCGGGCGCCACCGTCCGGGTGCAGCCGAAGTTCGACGCAACGGACGCCGCAACGCAGTTGGCGGAGTGCGGCGTCACCACGCTGGTGCTGGTGCCGACGATGCTCGTCGCCATCCTCGACGCGGCGGAACGCGACGGCCGGCGCTTCCCCGCCCTGCGCCGGGTGGTCTGTTCCGGCGCCAAACTCGCACCCGCGGTGCATGAGCGGCTGTCCGCCCTCTGCCCGGATGCGGCCGTGCTGGAATATTACGGCGCGTCCGAGCTGAGCTTCGTCAGCCTGCGCTCGTCGCGCGAAGGCGCCCCCGCCGACAGCGTCGGCCGCCCCTTCCACGGGGTGGAACTGAGCCTGCGCGACGACGACGGCAATCCGGTGGAGCGCGGCCGGCCCGGCACAGTCTGGGTGCGGAGCGACATGCTGAGCGACGGTTATCTCGGCACCACCGACGGCGCCGGCTATCGCGAGCACAACGGCTGGGGCACGGTCGGCGACTATGGCTGGATCGACGCCGAAGGCTGGCTGAGGCTGGTCGGCCGGGCCGGTGACATGGTCATCACCGGCGGGCTGAACGTCTACCCGGCGGAGGTCGAAGCGACCTTACGCGCCCATCCCGCGGTGGCGGAGGCGGTGGTGTTCGGCCTGCCCGATCCCTATTGGGGCGACGCCCTGTCCGCCGTGGTCTGGTGGCGCGGCGCGGCGCACGCCTCGCTCGCCGAGCTGCGCGGCTGGTGTCAGGAGCGGCTGGAGGCCTACAAGGCCCCGCGCCGGGTCTTCGCGGCGGCCGACATGCCCCTGACCGGCAGCGGCAAGATCGCCCGCTCCGATGTCCGCGAGCGGGCAAGGGCCGGCGGGCTGGAGGTGGTGGGGTGAGCAACCGTCCCATAGTCGTCGCCGCACGCCGCACGCCGGTCGGCCGCATCGGCGGCTCCCTGCGCGAGTTGCCCGTCGAGGGTCTCGCCGCCCCGGTCATCCGCGCGGTGCTGGCCGACGCCGGCGTCGACCCCGCGGAGGTGGACGAGGTGCTGCTGGGCAACGCGGTCGGGCCCGGCGGCAACGTCGCTCGGCTGTCGGCGCTGGCCGCCGGCCTGCCGGTTTCGGTTCCCGGCGTCACGGTGGACCGGCAGTGCGGATCGGGGTTGGAGGCGGTCAACCTCGCCGCCCGGCTGGTGCAGTCCGGCGCCTGCGACATCGTCCTCGCCGGCGGGGTGGAGAGCACCAGCACCGCACCCTGGCGCGTCGCCAAGCCGTCCAACCTCTACCGCAGCCCGACCTTCTACGACCGCGCCCGCTTCGCCCCCGACGAGATCGGCGACCCGTCGATGATCGAAGCGGCGGAGAATGTCGCCGCCGTCTATGGCATCGACCGCGCCCGCCAGGACCGCTACGCCCTGGACAGCCACTGCAAGGCCCTCGCCGCGCAAGCCGCCGGACGGTTCGACCGCGAGATCGTGCCGCTCACCCTCCGTGATGGCCGCGTCATCGACCGCGACGAGTGTCCTCGCGCCGACACCAGCCTCGACCGGCTGGCGGCCCTGCGCCCGATCCTGCGGCCCGACGGCACGGTGACCGCCGGCAACGCCTGTCCGGTCAATGACGGCGCCGCCGTCGTGGCGGTGGTGTCGGAGCGGAAGTTCCGCGAACTCGGCCTGACCCGCGGACTGGCGGTGGTCGACAGCACGGCGGCCGGCGTGGATCCCAAGCTTCTGGGCACCGGTCCGATCCCGGCGGTGACGAAGCTTCTGGCCCGCAACCCCGGCCTGTTCGTCGCCGACATCGACCTCGTCGAGTTCAACGAGGCCTTCGCCGCCCAGGTGCTGGCCAGCCTCGACGCGCTCGCCATCGACCCGTCGCGCGTGTCGGTCGGCGGCGGTGCGCTGGCGCTCGGCCATCCCTACGGCGCGTCCGGGGCCATCCTGGTGACGCGCCTGTTCACCGAGCTGCTGTTCCCGGCGGCGGGCACCGCGCCCCGCCGGGGCCTCGCCACGCTCGGCATCGGCGGCGGACTGGGGCTCGCCACACTTCTGGAGCCAGTTTGAATGACCAGCGCCGCCACGGCCGGGGATAGTTTCCGGTCGGCCTTCCGTCACCGCGCCTTCGCCCTGTTCTGGAGCGCGCGGGTCTGTTCGATGCTGGCGATCCAGATGCAGGTGGTGGCGGTCGGCTGGCAGGTCTATGCCATGACCGGCGACCCGCTCGACCTCGGGCTGGTCGGGCTGTTCCAGTTCCTGCCCTCCCTGGCGCTGGTGCTGGTCGCCGGACATGTCGTCGACAACAACGACCGCAAGACGGTGCTGTTCGGCGCCCTGTCGATCGAGATGATCGCCGTGGCCGCGCTGTTCCTGCTGACCATGGCCGGTGGGCTGTCGCCCCACGCGATCTTCGCCGTGGTGGCGCTGATCGGCCTCGCCAAATCCTTCGAGGGGCCGGCCAACCAGGCGATCCTGTCGGCGACCGTGCCGGTGGAGGACCTTCCCAACGCCGTCGCCTGGCAGTCGTCGGGGGTGCAGGTGGCGCAGATCTCGGGCCCGGCGCTGGGCGGGCTGCTCTACATCGCCGGCCCGGCGGCGGTCTATGGCGTCAGCACGGCGATGCTGGTGCTGTCGGTGCTGCTGATCGCCGCCTGCAGGCCGCGCCCCGTCACCATGACCAAGCGCGCCATGAGCCTGACGAGCATGCTGGCCGGCGCCGCCTTCATCCGCAGCCGGCCGGAGATCCTGGGCGCCATCTCGCTCGACCTCTTCGCGGTTCTGCTCGGCGGGGCGACGGCGCTGCTGCCGATCTATGCCCGCGACGTTCTGCATGTCGGGCCGTGGGGCCTCGGCCTGCTGCGTTCCGCCCCGGCACTGGGGGCGCTCGCCATGGCGATGGTCATCACCCGCTGGGGAGTGAAGCGGCATGCCGGGCGCTGGATGCTGGTTGCCGTCGCCGGGTTCGGCGTCGCCACCATCGCCTTCGGCCTGTCGGCCGATCCGGTGCTGTCCTTCGTCGCCCTTCTGGCGGTCGGCGCCACCGATCAGGTCAGCATGTTCGTCCGCCAGACGCTGATCCAACTCTCCACCCCCGACGAGATGCGTGGCCGGGTCGGTGCCGTCACCTCTCTGTTCATCGGTGCCTCCAACCAGTTGGGCGAGTTCGAATCCGGCAGCGTCGCGGCGCTGGTCGGCGCAGTCCCGGCGGTGGTGCTGGGTGGCGTCGGCGCGGTCGGGCTGGCCGGCCTATGGGCGGTGATGTTCCCGGCCCTACGCCGGGTGGACCGGCTGCTGGGGCGGTAGAAGGTGGCGTGGGAAGCAACCTGAAATCCACCGACACACCCTCGACATTCTAAGATTGCGCTCTTACACTTATGGGTATGTTCGACAGTCGACGACTGTCGACATTTAATTTGAAGGAGCTAATGGACCGGGGTCCGCAATCTCGACATCGCCTCGGTGGTATCGTCACAGACGACGCCGGCCGCCGAACATGCGTTCAGTAATATTCCTGTCGGATTTCTTGAGGATAGATACATGACCACTGTCGTCGCAAATGTCTCAATCAATTTATCAGGGTCGGGAGATACCGCAGGTATCGTCTACGACAATTATTCCATTCTCGCACAGGACGGCTCGCGGATTGCGTTCCGTTACACGCTGAATGGCGCGCCGGTCATGGACGTCACCGTCACCGGTTCTTTCAATGTCACCAGTTATAATGTATCGGGAAGAATAACCTCCGTGTCGGCAACCCTGCCCAACGGAAACCCGCTGATGTCATTCAGCAATGCCGACATCAGCTTTTACAGCATCTACAGCCTTGGTTATGCGCTGACCACCCAGAACATCCTGTCCGGTAGCGACCAAATCTTTGGATCGTCCTATGCCGACACCCTCTATGGATATAACGGAAACGATTATATCAGCGGCGGCGGCGGTGACGACCTCATCAGCGGCGGGTATGGAGTCGATACGATCGACGGAGGTGACGGTGTCGATACGGTCATATCCAGCCAGAGCTATGCGCCCAATAAACTGATGAGCTACGGCGGCCAGTCTGCGATCATCGACCGCCTCAACGGTTCCGATCTGATTCGGAATGTCGAATATATCCGGTTTTCCGACCGTACGGTATCGGCCTCCAGCGCGACCGCCTTCGACGCGATGAGCTATCTCGCGGCCAACCGCGACTTGGCTGCCGCGTTCGGAACCAACGGTACGGCTGCCTTCTATCATTACGTCCAGAACGGACACCTCGAGAACCGGTCGACGAGCTTCGATGCCGCGAGTTATCTGGCTGCGAACCGCGATCTTGCTGCTGCATTCGGCACGAACACCGCGGCTGCGACGGAGCATTATATTGTTTTCGGCCGCTCGGAAGGGCGCAGCACGACGTTCAACGCCATGAGCTATATCGCGGCGAACCCGGATCTGATCCAGGCATTCGGCACCGACACGACCGCCGCAGCTTTGCATTACGCCCGCAGCGGACGCCTGGAAGGGCGGACGACCACCTTCAATGCGGCGGCCTATCTGGCGCGCAATCCGGATGTGCAGCGCGCCTTGGGCAGCACCGAGGCGGCGGCCGCCAACCATTACATCCTGTTCGGCTATCGCGAAGGACGCTCCACCGCTCCGCTGACCACCACGGGACGGGCGGCCCCGATGCTTGAGCCGGACACCATGTCCGGAACGCTGGCGGTGATGTCGTAAGCGGACGCGCGACGAGCGGCGGGCATCCACCGTGCCCGCCGCATCGCCAGACGATCACAGATACCGGATCGTCACCTTGTCCGCCGCCCGCTTGGCCAGCGCCCGTGCGTCGTCGGTGTCGCTGCCGGTGGCGAGCGCCACGCCCATGCGGCGGTTCTTGCGGGTGGTCGGCTTGCCGAACAGGCGGACGTCAACTTCCTGTTCCGCCGAACCGAGGCGCAGCGCCTCGGCCAGCCCCTCGATGCGGAAATTCTCCGCCTCGCGGTCGGCCAGGATGACGGCCGACGCCGACGGGGCGCGGCAGACGATGTTGGGGATCGGCAGGCCCAGGATGGCGCGGGCGTGCAGTTCGAACTCCGACAGATTCTGCGACAGCAGCGTGACCATGCCGGTGTCGTGCGGGCGCGGCGACAGTTCGGAGAAGATGACCTCGCCGGCCGTCACGAAGAACTCGACGCCGAAGATGCCATAGCCGCCGAGATTGTCGACGACGCGCGCGGCCATCGCCTTCGCATCGTCCAGCATCGCCTGCGGCATGGCGACCGGCTGCCAGGATTCCTGATAGTCTCCGCGTTCCTGCCGGTGGCCGATCGGCTCGCAATAGAGGATGCCGTCGCGGGTGCGGACGGTCAGCAGGGTGATCTCGTACTCGAAGGGAACGAATTCCTCGACGATCACCTTGCGGCGGTCGCCGCGCATGTTCGCCACCGCATAGTCCCAGGCGGCCTCCAGCCCGGCGGCCTCCTGCACCGTGCTCTGCCCCTTGCCGGACGACGACATCACCGGCTTGACGACACAAGGGAAACCGGTGTGTTCCGCCCCGGCACGGACCTCTTCCAGGCTTTCGGCATAGCGGTAGCGCGAGGTGCGCAGGCCGAGTTCGGTGGCGGCGACCTCGCGGATGCGGTCGCGGTTCATCGTCATGGTGGCGGCACGGGCCGACGGCACGACGGTGGTGCCGGCATCCTCGAACTCGTGCAGCACCTCGGTGCGGATCGCCTCCACCTCCGGCACGATATAGTCGGGGCGGTGCTTGGCGATGGCGGCGCGCAGGGCGTCGGCGTCCAGCATGGAGAACACCTCCGCCGCGTCGGCGACCTGCATCGCCGGGGCGTTGGCATAGCTGTCGCAGGCGATGACCTCGCACCCCAACCGCTTGGCCGCGATAACGAATTCCTTGCCCAGTTCCCCGGAGCCGAGCAGAAGGATCCTGGCGGTGAACATCCACGCACTCCCCATATTGGCGACAGCAGCCCGACCATAGGGCTTCCAGCCGGGCAGGCCAAGCCCCGCCGCAAGCCATCCGTATACACCGGCCGGGCGGAAGCAGTGCGGAAGCGGGGCGGAATAAATATTTCTAAAATGAAATTATAATGGTATCGGATGAAAAACGCTGCTCATGTGTTCATGCGTAAATGAAGCCCTATTCCGGGAGGCGGCGATGGGAACGGTGGCGCGGCGCGGAGTTTTTGGTGGCAGGACCGTTATGGCCGCTTGCCTGGCGGCGTCGCTGGCCTTGCCCGGCTGTGCCGGCAACGGCAACGACGACATGGCGGGCGCCCTGCTGATCGGCGCCGCGGTGGTCGGGCTGGGCGTGCTGGCCGCCACAGCCGGCGATGACGACGACGATGGCGATTACAACCGCGGCCGGCATCATCACCGTCGCGGCGGCCAGGACAATGGCGGATACTACGGCAACGGCTACGACGGCGGGTACAGAAGCCGGGGCCACGGCGGCTACAGCCGCTATGCCGGCAACGGCCAGTGCGACGATTCGCGTTACCGCACCTCCAACGGCGGGCGGGCGGAGGCCGGGACCGACGAACGGGACTGCCGCCGTTTCGGCGACGGCCGCAAATGACCGGTCAGCGCCGCCGTCCCTCCAGATTCTTGCGGGCGATGCCGGCGATGATCAGCAGGAAGGCCAGCAGGCGCAGCAGATAGACCCAGCTCTGTTCCTCCCGCTCCAGCCCGCCCAGCGCCAGCACGATCTGATTGGTCGCCAGCAACGCGAAAGCCAGTGCGAAGCTGACGAACAGCGCATCGCGCGTCCGTCTCCAGAAGCTGAGGAAGAACAGACCCGCGACCGCATACAGCGCCGCCAGCGCCCCGGTGAAGAAACTGTAGGTCGTGGGCAACATCACTCGGCATCCCAAATGAAGCCATACAGCAGAATCCCGACCCCGGCCAGGGCGGAGAGATGGCGGAACGGCAGCAGGTCGACCTCCGTCGGCAGAACGACGACGTCGATGAACAGCAACAGGTTGTTGATCGCCAGTCCGACGAAGCACAGCGTGCTCCACAGCAGCAGGCGGCTGCGCGACCGCAGGTAACTGCGCAGCAGCAGCAGCATGCACAGCAGGCTGGCGGCGAAACACAGCAGATAGACCGCAGACTTCAGGACATCCATGTCAGCGCCCTTCTTTCCCTCTCCCCGGCGGGGAGGGGAGCCGATGCGGGCCGGGTATATCCATTGCAGGCACAGCCATCGTCGAAACAGCCATCGTATCTGTCCAATAAGTCTCAGTCATTGAGGCGGAACCTGAAGGAGTCGGCGAAGACCTGCACCTTGTTGCCGGGTGCCGCGAAGATCTCGCGGATGATGGCGGACGGACGGGTGGCATAGGCCTGCGCGATTTCCTCCACCCACTTGTCGAGGATCGGGGCAGCGGGCTGGTAGCGGTGACGGCCGTCCGCCAGCGCCACCAGAAGCCCGGCACCGAGAAAGCCACCCAGCGCCTCCTGAACCACGACGTCGCTGCCGCGCAGTTCCCTCACGAGGTCGCCATTCGACCAGTCGCGATCGGGATGCCGCCGCAACAGCAGAAGCAGTTCCAACGCCCAGACGGATCGGATCGAACTTCTGAGCAGGGTAAGCGCGTCGTCGGACAAAACCATGAACCGGAACCTGACCTGATATGCACAACCGGCGGCGTGGGACGGCGCCGCCCTCGATCCCCCTCATCATCCCCGGACGGCCTCCGCCGGGGCGAGAGGGGCCTGCAAATCCAGCGCGCGCCGCAGCGCCCGGGCCAGAACGCCGTCGCGGTAAGGTTTCGGCAGCGTTTCCGCCCGGCTCAGCACGGCACCCAGCACGGCGCCGGGATCGGCGGCGCCGCCGGTGTCGGCGGACGCGCCGGCCTCCGGTTCCGGCGCACTGGTTCCGTTGGCATAGCCCGAAGCGAACAGCACCCGCAGCGAGGGGTGGCGGCGCAAACCCTCCAGCGCCAGTTCGCGCCCGTTCAGGCCCCCGGGCATCACGATGTCGGTGAACAGAAGGTCGACCGGCTGACGATCCAGCAGGGTCAGCGCCGCTTCAGCCCCGTCGGCCTCCAGCACGCGGTATCCCAGCGCCGTCACCGCCTGGACGGCGACCGCCCGCACGTCGGCGTCGTCATCCACCACCAGCACCGTCTCGCCACGACCGGCGAAGGCCTCGTCGGCACCGTCATCGTCCGGAGCGGGGCCCTGCAGGGCGTCCATCGCCGCCCGCGGCAGATAGAGGCGGAAGGTGGTGCCGGCGCCGGGGGTGCTGTCGATGCCGATCAACCCGCCCGACTGCTTGACGAAGCCGTGGATCATGGCAAGGCCGAGGCCGGTGCCCTTCCCCGTCTCCTTGGTGGTGAAGAAGGGTTCGAAGGCGCGCTCCAGCACGTCCGGCGGCATGCCGCATCCGCTGTCCGACACCGACAGCAGGATATAGTCGCCGGCCGGAACCGACATGCCGTGTGCCGTCTGCGGTTCCTCGAAGCGGGTGTTGACGGTGCGGATGCGCAGAGTTCCGCCGCCGGGCATGGCGTCGCGGGCGTTGATGACGAGGTTCAGCAGAGCCGATTCCGCCTGCGAACGGTCGACCGACGCCGTCCACAACGGCTCGGCATCGGCCGGCGACGCCTCGATGGCGATGGCGACGCCGCCGCCCAGCGTGCGCTCCATCAGTTCGCCCATGCCGGTGACCAGCACGCCGAGATCCACCGGCTCCGGGTGAAGCTGCTGGCGCCGGGCGAAGGTCAGCAGACGCCGGGTCATGTCGGAACAGCGCAGCGCCGCCTGCAGCGCCATCTCCGCCCGCCGCGCCGCCTTCGGATCGTCGGCGAGGCCGGGGACCAGACGCTCCAGGCTGCCGATCACCACCATCAGCATGTTGTTGAAGTCGTGGGCGATGCCGCCGGTCAGCCGGCCCACCATCTCCATCTTCTGCGCATGGGCAAGCTGCTGCTGGGCCTGGCGGGTCTCCGTCACGTCCATGATGGTGCCGAACAGCTCGGTAGGCACGCCGTCCTCGTCGCGCACGACGACGGCCTGGTCCAGCAGATGGCGTTCACCGCCGTCCGGGCCGCGCCAGCGATATTCCACCATGGTCAGCCCGGTCTCGTGGACCGCCTCCAGCTGGCGCAGCACGCGGCTGCGGTCGTCCGGATGCAGCCCGGATTCCCAGAATTGCGGGTCCTCGATGAAGCGGGCGGCGGGGCAGCCCAGCACCGTTTCGGTGGTGTCCGACAGGTAGCGGAACGGAATGCCCGGCGTCAGATCGGCGGTGTAGAGAACGATGGGAAGCTGGCCCAGGATCAGCGCCTGCCGCTCCTCCGACCGGCGCAACGCCTGTTCGGCCTGCCGCATCTCGCGCCGCACCCGCTCATTCTCGTCCAGCAGGCGCTGCTTGGCCTCGACCTCGCGCTTCACCTCCTCGGTCTTGCGGTAGAGGTCGAGGAAGACCGCCACCTTGCATTTCAGGATCAGCGGGTCGACGGGCTTGAACATGTAGTCCACGGCGCCGGTGGCATAGCCCCGGAAGATGTGCGTCTCGTCCTTGTTGATGGCGGTCAGGAAGATGATCGGGATGTGGCGCGATTTCTCGCGCAGGCGGATCAGCTCCGCCGTCTCGTAGCCGTCCATGCCCGGCATGTGCACGTCCAGCAGGATCAGCGCGAAGTCCTGCCGCAGAAGATGCTTCAGCGCCTCCTCGCCCGACCGGGCGAGCACCAGCTGCGCCCCCAGATCCTCCAGCGTCTCGCGCACGGCGAACAGGTTCCGCGGGTCGTCGTCGACGATCAGGATCGCGACGTCCGCCTTGTCGGGCTGGGGATTCGAATCGCTGGTCATGGTTCCGCTTTCCCATCCCGCGGGGACGGCAGCCGGGCCGGCGGGCGGTGGCACCGGCATCACGTCGGGTGCAGGGGCCGCCGGCAGAAACGTCTGGCGAACGGCATCTTCGCCGGGCGTCGGGACGCTGGTGGTGCCGAGCAGCGTCGACCGGCGGACCGGCGGTATCGGACAGGCGGGAGGCGGAACGAAGGGCGCGCGCCGCCCCCTCCGCGCCGTCTGGAGCTTGCGCCGGGTCATGGCTGCACCCCGCCGCGTGCCTGCGGCCGGCTGCCCTTGGCGGTCCAGATCCGCAACAGCGACAGCAGATGGTCGATGTCCACCGGCTTGGCGATGTAGTCGGTCGCTCCGGCCTCGATGCATTTGTCGCGGTCGCCCTTCATCGCCTTGGCGGTGACGGCGATCATCGGCAGGCCGCGGAACTCGTCGATGCCGCGGATCGCGCGCATGGTCTCATAGCCGTCCATCTCCGGCATCATGATGTCGACCAGCACCACGTCCACGTTGGGGTCGGCGCGCAGCCGCTCGATGCCCTCGCGCCCGCTTTCGGCATGCAGGACCTCGATCCTGTGGGCCTCCATGACGCTGGCGAGCGAGAAGATGTTGCGGATGTCGTCGTCGATCACCAGCACCCGCTTGCCGGCCAGCGACGGGTCGTGCTGGCGCAAATCCAGGATGCTGCGCCGCTTCTCGTCGGGCAGCCGGTCGACGGCGCGGTGCAGGAACAACGCCGTCTCGTCCAGCAGCCCGGCCGGCGACCGCGCGCTCTTCAGCACCACCGTCTCGGCCAGCCGGCGCAGCCGTGCCTCGTCCTCCGCCGCGATGTCGGCGGCGACATAGACCACCACCGGCATCCAGGCGAGCGTGTCGCGGGTACGCAGCCATTCGATCAGCTCGAAATCGACCGTGACCGGTCCGGACAGGGTCGGGCTGGACAGGTCCAGCACCATGCAGTCGAAGCGGTCGGCCGTCAGCGCCGCCATCGCCGCCTCGATCGAGGTGACGGTGTGCGTCTCCACATCGCCGTTGCCGATCAGGGCGGCGACGGCGCCCGGCTGCGGGCTGTCCTTCTCCACCACCAGCAACTTGCGATGGTCGCGCTCCTTGAAGCTCTTCACCCGGTTCAGGGCGTCGAAAATCGCCTCGCGCTCCACCGGCTTTTCCGAATAGTCGAAGGCGCCCATCGACAGGCCGCGCCGGCGCTCGTCCTTTGCCGAGATGACGTGGACCGGGATGTGGCGGGTCTGCGGATCGCGTTTCAGCAGGTCGAGCAGCGCCCAGCCGTCCATGTCCGGCAGCCCGATGTCGAGCAGGACG
Source organism: Azospirillum sp. Sh1 (assembly GCF_008365135.1). Classification (NCBI taxonomy): domain Bacteria; kingdom Pseudomonadati; phylum Pseudomonadota; class Alphaproteobacteria; order Rhodospirillales; family Azospirillaceae; genus Azospirillum; species Azospirillum sp. Sh1. Next base: position 41,170 of record NZ_VTTK01000009.1, read on the forward strand.
GCGTCCGGCCGGTATTTGCGGGCCAGCGGCAGCGCCGCCACCCCGCCGCTGGACAGGATGGTGCGGAACCCCTTTTCCCGCGCCAGATCGAGCAGGATGGAGGCGAAGGTGTTGTCATCCTCCACGATCAGCACCACCGGCTCGCCTGGGCGCAACTTTTCGCGGTCGTCGCCACCCGGCTGCATGTCCAGGAGCGCCAGGCCCTCCTGCGGGCCGGACGCCACCACCGGCCAGGTTGTCGTCTCTGTCCGCTTGGGCAGAAGCCCGGCCGGCGCGGGCGAGTTGCCGATTGCCGCGCTGGCCGCAGCGACGGCGGGGGCGCTCAGCGGAGCGATGGCTTCCGCCACGGTGTCGAAGCTGCGCGGGACGAACAGCGTGAAGGCACTGCCCTGGCCGGGCGTGCTGGCGACGCGGATTTCGCCGCCCAGCAGCCGGGCGATCTCGCGACTGATCGACAGCCCCAGGCCGGTGCCGCCATATTTGCGGCTGGTGGTGCCGTCGGCCTGCTGGAACGCCTCGAAGATGATGCGCTGCTTGTCCTCGGGGATGCCGATTCCGGTGTCGATGACCGTGAAGGCCAGTACCGACGATGCGGCCCCCAGCGTCGGGTGCGCCGTACTCCAGCCTTCGGTGGCGGGGGCGACGCGGAAGGTGATGCCGCCACTCTCGGTGAACTTGAAGGCGTTCGACAGCAGGTTGTTCAGCACCTGGGCCAGCCGCTTCTCGTCGGTCTGGACGCTGGCGGGCAGCGCCTCGTCCATCTCGATGGTGAAGGCCAGCTTCTTCTCCTGAGCCAATTGCGAGAAGGTCCGCTCCACATGGTTGCGCAGGTCGCCCAGCACGACCTCGCCGATCTCCAGCGTCACGGTGCCGGATTCGATCTTCGACAGGTCGAGAATGTCGTTGATCAGCCCCAGCAGGTCCGATCCGGCGGAATGGATGGTGCGGGCGAACTCCACCTGGCGGTCCGACAGGTTGGTGTCGGGGTTGTCGGCCAACAGCTTCGACAGGATCAGCAGACTGTTCAGCGGCGTGCGCAACTCATGGCTCATGTTCGCCAGGAACTGCGACTTGTATTTGGAGGTCAAGGCGAGCTGTTCCGCTTTCTCCTCCAGCGCAGCCTTGGCGAGCACGACCTCGCGGTTCTTGCGCTCGACCTCGATGTTCTGCTTCTCCAGCTGTTCGGCCTTTTCCTCCAGAGCCTCGTTGGTGGTGGTCAGCTTTTCCTGCTGGGCCTTCAGCAGCTCTTCCGACTTGCGCAGCGAGGCGGCCTGCTGTTCCAGCCGCTCGTTGGTGGTCTTCAGCTCCTCCTGCTGGCTCTGCAATTCGGTGGTCAGCCGCTGCGACTGCTTCAGCAGACCTTCGGTGCGCATGTTGGCGGCGATGGTGTTCAGAACGATGCCGATGCTCTCGGTCAGCTGCTCCAGGAAGCTCTGGTGCGTCTCGCTGAAGCGGCCGAAGCTCGCCAGTTCGATCACCGCCTTCACGTCGTCCTCGAACAGCACCGGCAGGACGATGATGTTCAGCGGCGGCGCCTCGCCCAGGCCGGAGCTGATCGACACATAGTCGCGCGGCACGTTGGTCAGCAGGATGCGCTTCTTCTCGTAGGCGCACTGTCCGACCAGACCTTCCTTCAGATGGAAGCGGTTGGACAGGTTCTTGCGCTCCTTCAGCGCGTAGGAGGCGACCAGTTCCAGCAGCGGCTCGTCGCGGTCGCGGGTGGCGACATAGAAGACACCATGCTGCGCATTCACCAGCGGCGCGATCTCCGACAGGATCATGTTGGAGACGGTGACCAGATCGCGTTCGCCCTGCAGCATGCGGGTGAATTTGGCGAGGTTGGTCTTCAGCCAATCCTGTTCCGCATTCTTCAGCGTCGTGTCGCGAAGATTGCGGATCATCTCGTTGATGTTGTCCTTCAGGGCCGCGACCTCGCCCATCGCCTCCACGGTGATGGACCGGGTCAGGTCGCCCTTGGTCACCGCGGTGGCGACCTCGGCGATGGCGCGCACCTGGGTGGTCAGGTTGGCGGCCAGCTGGTTCACGTTCTCCGTCAGATCCTTCCACAGGCCGGCGGCGCCCGGCACGCGGGCCTGACCGCCCAGCTTGCCTTCGATGCCCACCTCGCGCGCCACGTTGGTGACCTGATCGGCGAAGGTCGCCAGCGTGTCGATCATGCCGTTGATGGTGTTGGCCAGCGCCGCGATCTCGCCCTTGGCATCCACCGCCAGCTTGCGCTTGAGGTCGCCGTCGGCGACCGCGGTGACGACGCTGGCGATGCCGCGCACCTGACCGGTCAGGTTGGCCGCCATCATGTTCACGTTGTCGGTCAGGTCCTTCCAGGTGCCGCCGACGCCCTCAACCTTCGCCTGACCGCCCAGCTTGCCTTCGGAGCCCACCTCGCGCGCCACGCGAGTCACTTCCGAGGCGAAGCTGTTCAGCTGATCCACCATGGTGTTGATGGTGGATTTCAGTTCGAAGATTTCGCCCTTCACATCGACGGTGATCTTCTTCGACAGGTCGCCCTTGGCGACCGCGGTGGTGACTTCGGCGATGTTGCGGACCTGACCGGTCAGGTTGGCCGCCATCATGTTCACGTTGTCGGTCAGATCCTTCCAGGTGCCGGCGACGCCCTTCACCTGGGCCTGACCGCCCAGCTTGCCCTCGATGCCCACTTCGCGCGCCACGCGGGCGACTTCGGAGGCGAAACTGTTCAGCTGATCCACCATGGTATTGATGGTGGATTTCAGCTCCAGAATCTCGCCCTTCACGTCGACGGTGATCTTCTTCGACAAATCGCCGTTCGCGACCGCGGTGGTCACCTCCGCGATGTTGCGCACCTGCCCCGTCAGGTTGGTCGCCATCGCGTTCACATTGTCGGTCAAATCCTTCCAGGTGCCGGCAACGCCCTTCACCTGCGCCTGACCGCCCAGCTTGCCTTCCGAACCCACTTCCCTGGCGACGCGCGTCACTTCCGAGGCGAAGCTGTTCAGCTGATCCACCATGGTGTTGATGGTGGATTTCAGCTCCAGGATTTCGCCCTTCACGTCGACGGTGATCTTCTTCGACAGATCGCCGTTGGCGACCGCCGTCGTCACCTCCGCGATGTTGCGGACCTGCCCAGTCAGGTTGGTCGCCATCGCGTTCACGCTGTCGGTCAGGTCCTTCCAGGTACCGCCGACACCCTTCACCTGCGCTTGGCCTCCGAGCTTGCCCTCGGAGCCCACCTCTCTCGCCACGCGCGTCACTTCCGACGCGAAGCTGTTCAGCTGGTCCACCATCGTGTTGATGGTGTTCTTCAACTCCAGGATTTCGCCCTTCACCGGCACGGTGATCTTCTTCGACAGATCGCCGTTGGCGACCGCCGTCGTCACGTCGGCGATGTTGCGCACCTGCCCAGTCAGGTTCGCCGCCATCAGATTCACGCTGTCGGTCAGATCCTTCCAGGTGCCGCCGACGCCTTCCACACGCGCCTGACCGCCCAGCTTGCCTTCGGAGCCCACCTCGCGCGCCACGCGCGTCACTTCCGAAGCGAAACTGTTCAGCTGGTCCACCATGGTGTTGATGGTGGATTTCAGCTCCAGAATCTCGCCCTTCACATCGACGGTGATCTTCTTCGACAGGTCACCCGTCGCGACGGCGGTGGTCACGTCGGCGATGTTGCGGACCTGACCGGTCAGGTTGGCCGCCATCATGTTCACGCTGTCGGTCAGGTCCTTCCAGGTACCGCCGACGCCCTCCACCTTGGCCTGACCGCCCAGCTTGCCTTCGGAGCCCACCTCGCGCGCCACGCGCGTCACTTCCGAGGCGAAGCTGTTCAACTGGTCCACCATGGTGTTGATGGTGGATTTAAGCTCCAGAATCTCGCCCTTCACGTCGACGGTGATCTTCTTCGACAAATCGCCTTTGGCGACCGCGGTCGTCACTTCGGCGATGTTGCGGACCTGACCGGTCAGGTTTTCCGCCATCATGTTCACGTTGTCGGTCAGGTCCTTCCAGGTACCACCGACACCCTCCACCTTGGCCTGACCGCCCAACTTGCCTTCGGAGCCCACCTCGCGCGCCACGCGCGTCACTTCCGAGGCGAAGCTGTTCAGCTGGTCCACCATGGTGTTGATGGTAGATTTCAGCTCCAGAATCTCGCCCTTCACGTCGACGGTGATCTTCTTCGACAAATCGCCCTTGGCGACCGCCGTCGTCACCTCCGCGATGTTGCGGACCTGACCGGTCAGGTTCGCCGCCATCACGTTGACGTTCTCGGTCAAATCCTTCCAGGTGCCGGCAACCCCCTTCACCTGGGCCTGACCGCCCAGCTTGCCCTCGATGCCCACTTCGCGCGCCACGCGGGTCAGTTCGGTGGTGACGGTGACCAGCTGCTCAACCATGGTGTTGACGTTGCGGGCGGTGCGCAGGAACTCGCCCTGCAGCGGGCGGCCTTCGATTTCCAGCGCCATGGTCTTGGACAGGTCGCCCTTGGCGACGGCACCAATGACGCGGGCGATTTCCGTCGTCGGCTGGATCATGTCGCCGACCAGCGTGTTGATGCTGTCGACGCAGGTTTCCCACCCGCCCGACGCGTTGTTCAGCTTGGCGCGCTGGCTGATGCGGCCTTCCTTGCCGATGGCGACGCTGAGCCGGCTGGTCTCGGTGGTCAGGTTGTGGTTCAGTTCCACCACATCGTTGAAGGCGGCGGCGATCTCGCCGTCGATCCCGGTGAGGTCGAGCGGAAGCCGCACCGAGAAATCGCCCTTGCGCAGTTGCCGCAGGGCCATCAGCAGAACCTTCGGATCCAACGCGTCCGCCGTCTCGACCATCGCCGTCATGCCGTTCCCCAATCCGCGCGCCGAGCCCACCATGGACCGCGCTCCGCCCATCCCCGAAATCGCTCTGCAAAACCGCTTTGTTGCGCGGTCGAAGAAAACGCAAGCCAACACAACCGGAATGCCGAATACCCGCAATAGGGCTGTGCGTACACCACTCCAGTCCGAAGAGTGACTGCGCAGTCCTACAGTCCCGCACGATGAAGTAAAGGCGATTCCGGTCAATTTAGCCTTTCGTAGGCGGCCCAAATTCGTGCGGAAGGATTATGCCTATGACTTATGACGGAGACGGCCGGTTCTTGAGCTTAACCGGCCTCATCAGCTCGTTCATTCAGCCGAACGACCATTGCGCACCAAGCGGATACCGGAACGATTCACCCGTCGTCATCGTTAAGGATCCAGCCACGGCGGGTCTTTTCGGCACCGGCCGCCTGGCGCGGGGCAAGACGACACAACCTTCTTCACAGCCCGGGGCTTGGCCATGACTCTGTGGACATTTACCATGCAGGCTTCGATGTGCTGCATGCTCTCTTGGATGCGCGCCTGCCACCAGGGCGTGGCCTTGGCCCATTCTTTCGCCGGAATGCCCGGATTGCCGATGCTCAACCCGCCGCGCCCTCCGGCCGACGTCCTGCCCTTTCCGGCGCGGCGCGCGGGGCGCGGCGGCGGGCTCGGTGGACCGGCAGTGGTGATCCCGCTGGGACGGCGCTGAATCCCCGCTCACGCAATCGTGTAGACCCTGTGATTTGCCGGCGGCCGGCTGCGGACCTATGGTTAGTGGCAGGAATGGTCCGTTCGGGAGAGGGTCGATGCTGTTCAAATTCCCCACCGCGTCGCAAGCGCGCGAAGACGAGGTGACGCCGCGGGAGCTTTTCCTGTCGCGCCGCAGCCTGATGGCCGGTGGCGCCGCCGCGATGGCGCTTGGCAGCCTGCCGGTGTGGAGCGGCAACGCTCTGGCCGCCGCCTTCGAGGCGCAGACCACGATCAAGCCGGCCGATCCCAAGTTCGATCCGACGACGCCGATGAAGTCGGCTACCACCTACAACAACTTTTACGAGTTCGGCACCGGCAAGAGCGATCCGGCCGAGAATGCCGGCACGCTGAAGATCCGCCCGTGGGAAATCGCCATCGGCGGCGAGGTCGCCAAGCCGATGACCATCGGCATCGAGGAGATGCTGAAATTCCCGATGGAGGAGCGCATCTATCGCCTGCGTTGCGTCGAAGGCTGGTCGATGGTGATCCCCTGGGTCGGTTTCCCGCTGGCCGAACTGCTGAAGCGGGTGGAGCCGACCGGCAACGCCAAATACGTCGCCTTCCAGACCCTGAACGATCCCAAGCAGATGCCGGGCCTGCGCTCCTGGGTGCTGGACTGGCCCTATACCGAGGGGCTGCGGCTGGATGAGGCGATGCACCCCCTGGCCTTGCTTGCCGTCGGCATGTATGGCGAGGTTCTGCCCAACCAGAACGGCGCACCGATTCGGCTGGTGGTGCCGTGGAAGTACGGCTTCAAGTCGATCAAGTCGATCGTCAAGATCACGCTGACGAAGGACCAGCCGGCGACCGCCTGGAACAAGTCGCAGCCGCGTGAGTACGGCTTCTACTCCAACGTCAATCCGGAGGTCGACCACCCGCGCTGGAGCCAGGCGACGGAACGGCGGGTCGGCGAATTCTCCCGCCGCAAGACGCTGCCCTTCAACGGCTATGGCGAAGAGGTCGCGTCGCTCTATGCCGGGATGGACCTGAAAGCGAATTTCTGACGATGGCCGACTCCATAGCCTCCGCCGGCAGCGTCGATTGGCGTGCCGCCGCCAATGCCCTCCTTGCGTCCCGCTGGGCCAAGCCGGTCGTCTTCACCGCCGCCCTGGTTCCCCTGGTCTGGACCGTCTGGCTCGCCTACACCGGCGAGCTGGGAGCCGAACCGGTGCTGGAAAGCGTCAAGGCCAGCGGGCTCTGGGCCCTGCGCTTCCTTCTGATCGCGTTGGCGCTGACGCCGCTGCGCATGCTGACGGGCGTGGCCGGGTTGGCGCGCTTCCGCCGGATGCTGGGTCTGTTCGCCTTCTTCTATGCCTGCGTCCACCTGTCCACCTACATCGGGCTGGACCAGTTCTTCGACTGGCCGGCGATCTGGAAGGAGATCGTCAAGCGGCCCTACATCACGGTCGGCATGGGCGCCTACCTGATCCTGACGGCGCTGGCCGCCACCTCAACCGACGGCATGGTCAAGCGGATGGGTGGCAAGAACTGGCGCGCCCTGCATCGGTGCGTGTTCGTCGCCGGGCTGGCCGGCTGCCTGCACTTCATCATGCTGGTGAAGGGCTGGCAGACGACGCCGCTGATCTATGCGCTGATCTGCATCGGGCTGCTGGCCTTCCGCCGCTGGCCGATCCGGCTGGGACGGCCGACGGACAGGCGGCGGAAGGACGCAAAGCCGATCGGAACGCGGCCGGTCAGAACACCGCCCGCAACAGCCCTACGGTCCGGCGAAGCGCCAGAACCGCACTTTCCGGATGGAAGCTCCCCCGCTCGTCGCAGTTGAAGCCGTGGCCGGCCGGATAGACATGCACCGGCACCCACGGATAGCGCGAGCTTACCCCCTCGGCGACCGACAGCGGGATGGCGTGGTCCTGCTCGCCGAAATGCAGCAGGGTCGGCACCCGTGGGGCGCTGTCCAGCGTCTTGCCGATCTCCCCGCCGTAATAGCCGATGGCCGCGCGCACCGGCAGAGCCGAGGCCGCCGCCCAGGCGATGCTGCCGCCCCAGCAATAGCCGACGATGGCGGCCGATCCCTCACCGCCCAGATGGGCCAGCGCAGCGGCGACGTCCTGCAGGGCATCGGCGGTCGCGACCGCGCCCTTCAGCGCGATGCCCCTCTGGATGCCGGCATCGTCATAGGTCAATTCGACCCCGCGCTCGGCCCGGTCGAACAGATCCGGCGCCACTGTGGTGAAGCCCTGCTTGGCGAAGCCATCGCAGACGCTGCGGATGTGGTGGTTGATGCCGAAGATCTCCGGCGCCACGATCAGGCGACCGATCTCCTCGCCCTTGGCCGGCGCCCGATAGGCGCGCAGCCGGTGGCCGTCCGCCGCCGTCAACTCGATCCAGCCGGCGGCTGATGCGTCACTCATGTCCCGAATCCTCATCTTGCGAGACCGTCCAGGCGGTCATTGCCCAGGATCATAGGGCGCTGGACCGTCACGGCAACTGGCGACAGGGCAGCGGATCGCCGCGATGGTCATATCCACCCTTCCGTTCGCATTAATGCTCCGTTACAGCGTGGATTGCGGCCACGATTGCCGGCTCCGCCATTCCCGGCGTCCTCACCGGCCGAACAGATCCTTGAGGGCCGGCGGCAACTGTCCGCCGGGAATGGGCAGGGGAAGGTTTCCCGCCGGCTTGTCGGCGGTGCCGGAATTGCCGGAATTGCCTGAACCGAGGACGCCGCCGAGGATTTCGGCCGGTGAGGCGCCTTCCTTCAGGCGCCTTACCGCCTCTGCGGCCTTCGCCGGATCCTTTATGGCCGATAGAGCGACCCCGCTGAAATCGGGCTGGATCGAGGGTGCGCCGAAGCTCCCCGTCACCAGGACTGGGATCGTCACGCCGGCCTGTTCGAATTGCCCGCCCTGCCCCTTCAGGCTGGAGGTCACGGTCGGATCGAGGCGGAGGTCCAGCCGCCGATCCGGCAACGAAACCGTGCCTGCCCCTTCCACGCGGAAGATCGGCGCCAGCATGCGCAGGTCGCCGGTGCGGGCCACGCCGTGATCGATGCGGAAGTTGCCCCCGAACTCGGCGAAGTCGGTTTCGCGTGCAGCGGCCTGCAGCCGCCCGGTGGCGGCGGCGACCGGATCGCGGAGGATGGCCGCGATGTTGATCCCCCGCAGCGCGCCGTCGCGGAACAGGATGTGGGTCGTGCCCATCAGGGCGGACACCAGCGCCTTCTGGCTGCCGCCGGCCGAGGTCACGTCGATGTCCAGCGCGGTGGTGCCGCGGATCACGTTGGTCCCGGCGAAGGTCGCCAGCACCTGTTCGGCCTGCAGGCCGTTGGCGGTCATCTTCAGCCCGTAGCTCGCCGGTTGCTTCGTAGCGTCCAACTTCACTGCGCTGCTGGTGCGGCCGCCGAAGGCGGAAAGGTCCGGCACATCGACCGCCAGAACGCCGTCCCGAAGGGCGATGCTGGTCCGGGTGGGCCCGATTTCGATGCCCCGGATTCTGGTCCCCTTGCTGTCGACGACCGCATCCAGGTTCAGACGCCGCAGCGACGAAACGTCGATCGGCTCGTCGCTCCAGCCGGCGGCGGCGGAACCGGGGCCCGATCCCTGGGCCGGCACACCCCGGGCTGGAGCAGGGGCGGGAAGGAAACGGTCGAGATCGATCGGATCGACCGACGCCCGCAGCGTCACGGCCGGCACCTTGACGGACCAATCGGCGCGCACCGCACCGCTCGCCTTGGCATCGTCGAGCATCAGGTTGAAATCGTCCAGCGACGCCTGAGGCCCACCGAGGCCGGCCTTGCCGGTGAGATGGACCGTCCGCACCGGCAGCGTCCCCGCGTTCGGAACCCCCAGCCACCCGGCCAGGGCGGGAAGGTCCGGCACCGACGCCGTCAGCGGCCCGCCGGTACGACCGTCGGCCTCCGGTTTCGCATCCAGCTTGACCTCGAACAGGTCGGATGCCAGTTGCCCGCGCACCGCCGTCGGATTGCCGGCGGCCAGCGCCCGCGGGGAGTCGATCTGGGCCGTCAGGGTCAGCGCACGGCCATTGACCGCGGCATGGCCTTCGATATGGGCCGGCGTGTCGAGATCGGGCATCGCCACCACGAGCGACCCATCCGACAGGGCGATGGACTGGCCGGACCGCTGGTCGGTGTAGCTGGCAACCACATTGCCGATGCGCACATCGCCGAAACGCAGGTCGGGAAGCTCTTGCGTCTTCGCCCCGGCCGGACCGGCGGGCGGGGCAGCCCGACCGCCATCCTGGCCGCCGAAGTCCCAATTGCCGCGCCCGGCGGTGTCCGCCACCAGATTGGCCCGCAGGCCGTCGACATGCAGACGCTCCAACTCCACGGTGCCGTGCAGCAGGGGCCACAGCGGCATTTCCAGCTCGGCGCTCCCGACCTCCACCATCGGCGGGCGTCCGCTGCCGGGCACATCGGACAGAGCCGCCGATGCGACCGCCGCTTTCAGACGCGGGAACAGGGTTATCGAGGCGATCCGGAGATCGAGATCGCGGCCGGTGCGCTCCTTCACCGCCGCGGCGATGCGCTGGGCAATGAAATCCCCGGTCAGGACAAAGGGCAGAGCGGCCACCGCGACGACGACCATACCGACGATGACGGCCAGTGCGATCAGCAGCTTTCTCATGACGACCCCCTTTGCCGCGGAGAGGGCACCGCTTGGACGGCGCCCGCCTCCCGAGCCGGACAACAGGCGATCCTACCCCTCGTTGCCCCGCCACGTCTCGGCGGATACGTCCGCCCCGGCAGTCATACGCCCATCGTTCCGCCGCAGCTTCCGAAGGCTGACCTCGATCGTCCGTTCGTAGGCGACGAGAGGCGGCTTGAGCCCATGGTTGAACAGGTCCTGCCGCAGCGCGTGGCTGGTTCCGGTCAGGATCACCTTCACGCCGCGCCGGGCCGCCTTGTGCGCCAGCCCTTCGATGGTGTTGGCGGCGGTGGAATCGAGAAACGGCACGGCGCCGAAATCGACGATCAGCACCCGATGCGTGTCGGCGATGCGGTCGAGCACCGAGCCGATGGAGGCCGCCGCGCCGAAGAAGAACACGCCGGAGATCCGGTAGATGACCACATCGGGATCGGCGGCGGCTTCATTGTAAGGCGTGCGGGCGGAGGAGGCACCGTCGGGCCGATCCTCGGCGACGAACGGAGTCTGGCTTTCGATCGCCGTCACCTTCGACATGCGATGGATGAACAGCACCGAGCCGAGCGCGAAGCCGATGACGATGGCTTCCGACAGACCGCGGAAGATGGTGAGCAGGAAGGTCGACAGCAGCACCGCGGCGTCCCCGCGCGAGGAGCGCAACAGCAGCGCGAACGCCGGCTTCTCGACCATGTTCCAGGACACGACCGCCAGCACGCCGGCAAGGCTGGCCAGCGGAATGAAGCTGGCCAGCGGCGCCGCGACCAGCACGAAGACCAGCAGGAACGCGGAGTGCAGCATGCCGGAAACCGGCCCATGGGCACCGGCGCGAACATTGGTCGCCGTACGGGCGATGGTGCCGGTGACGCAGAATCCGCCGAACAGGGCCGAGGCGACGTTGGCGGCACCCTGCCCGACCAGTTCGCAGTTGGAGCGATGGCGGCGCCCGGTCATGCCGTCGGCGACCACCGCCGAGAGCAGCGATTCGATGGAGCCGAGCAGCGCGAACGACACGGCGCTCGGCAGAACCGCCTGGATCTTGTCGAGGGTGATGGCCGGGAGGCTCGGCATCGGCAGGCCCGGCGGAATGCCGCCGAAATCCGTGCCGATCGTCGCGACCTTCAGGCCAAGGCCGGCGGTGACGGCGGCACTTCCGGCAACGGCGATCAGCATGCCCGGCCAGTGGGGTCGCAGGACTTTCAGCCCGGTGATGATGCCGATCGACCCCAGGGCCAGCCCGACCGCCGCAGGGCTCGCCGTCGGCAGGCTCGACCACAGCACCGGCAGCTTGTCGAGCAGCGGTCCCGGCTCCGGCACGCCCAGGCGGAGCCCGAGCAGATCCTTGATCTGACTGGCGAAGATGATGACGGCAATGCCGGCGGTGAAGCCGACCGTCACCGGATAGGGCATGAATTTGATATATGTGCCCAACTGGAGAAAGCCGATGGCCGCCAGTATCAGGCCGGACAGCATGGTGGCGAGGATCAGCCCGTCCATGCCGTGCGCCTGGACCGTGGCGGCGACCAGCACGATGAAGGCGCCGGCGGGGCCGCCGATCTGGAACCGGCTGCCGCCGAGAGCGGACACCAGAAAGCCGCCGAAGATCGCGGTGTAAAGCCCCTGGGCCGGCGACGCGCCGGACGCGATGGCGATCGCCATGGAAAGCGGAAGCGCGACGATGGCCACCGTCAGCCCGGCGATCGCATCGGCGCGGAAATTCGATAATCCGTACCCCTCGCGCAGAATGGTGACGAGCTTCGGGGTGAACAATTCGGCGAAGGTGGGCTGACGGGGTTTGGAGATAGGGGGCTGGGAAATCGGTTCGGTTCGGGCTGTCATCTGTCCGGCGGCCTTCAATAAGGCGGCGGGATCGTCGGCATCAGGTCGGCGGTCGCCGTCGCGGGTTCGATCAGGTGTGGCGTCAGGATTTTTCCGTCGGTGTCCTCAACCGGACGCCTCGGCCGCCGGCGATGCTTTGCGCATTCTCGCCGATCAGTTCGATTCCGGCCTGGGTGAGGGCTTCGACGACCTTGGTCAGGCTGTCGACCACGCCGCGCACGTTTCCGTCGCTCGCCTCCATGCGCTGGATGGTCGGAACGGACAGTCCGGCCATTTCGGCGAGTGTCTTCTGGTCGATCCCCAGGAGCGCCCGAGCGGCGCGCATCTGCGAAGCCGTGATCATCCTGCATACCACGCTGATACATCATTAGACATATTCAGATCATGTACAATCATGTTTTAAATATCAACATGGATGTTCAAGGATGCAGCGGCGGGGGCCGGCCGCGGAGGCCCCCGCCACGGCTCATTCCTCCTCCAGCAAGGCGCTGACCGGCATCGGCCGGACCGGGGCCTGAGCGCGCAGGCGCCCCACCTCACCGGCATGCGCAAGCCCGCCGGTGACGGCGATCAGATCGGCCGCCGCAAGCTGGCAATAGCGGCCCTGGCAACGCCCCATCCCGGCACGGCCCAGCGACTTCACCCGGTTGGCCTCCGCCCCGCCATAGGCGGCCGTTTCACGCACCGCGCCGGCGGTGATCCCCTCGCAACGGCAGAGAACCGTGTCGTCGGGCAGGGCGCGCACCTGCTCAGTCGGCCAGGGGAAGGCGCGGGCGATCCCGCGTGCGAAGCGCTCCAGCCTGTCGAGCCGCTTGAGGTCGGCAGCGGTGTCCGGCGCCGGCAGGCCCAGATCGGACAGACAGGCGGCGGCGGTGAGGCGCCCGGCGACCTCCGCCCCATCGGCACCCAGCAGGCGCAGACCGTCGCCGGCCAGATAGACGCCGTCCCCGGCACGGCCCATCCGATCGGTGCAGGGCAACCATTGCGACCATGTCGCGTCGTAGGCGAACCGGCAGCCGGCGAGATCGGCAAGCTGGGTTTCCGCCTTCAGATGCCAGCCCAGCCCAACCGCGTCGCACGCCGTCCGCCGCGCCTGCCCGCCGGCATCCGTCCAGCGAATCGCCGTCACCCCGGTGTCCGAGGCTTCAATTCCCTCCAGAACCACCCCGGCATGGTAGAGCCGCCCGAGCCGCGCCCGCATCGCCAGCCCTTGCAGGGCGAAGGACGGACGGACGGCAAGGTCGCGGAAGGCGGCGATCTGGGCGCGCATGCCGGCGGTATCGAGGACCGCGGCGACCTCTGCCCCGGCTTTCAGCAGCTGCGTCGCCAGCAGGGTCAGCAGCGGCCCCGACCCGGCCAGCACGATCCGCCGCCCCATCGCCACACCCTGGGCCTTCAGCGCGATCTGCATCGCCCCCAGGCTGTAGACGCCGGGCGCCTGCCAGCCCGGCAGCGGGGCGAGGCGGTCGGTCGCCCCGGTCGCCAGGATCAGCCGGTCATAGCCGATCCGGCGGCTTCCGCTTTCGCCGACCGTGTGCAGCGTCCCGTCGGCCAGGGCGACGACTGACCGGCGCGGCAGATGGACGATGCGGCCGGCCGCCACCAGCCCGTCGAAGGCGGTGTGCAGCGCCACCGCCTTGCCGGCCTGAGAGCCATAGAGCGTCGCGGGCGGACGGGTGAAGCCGTCGGGCGGGCGGCGGTAGATCTGCCCGCCGGCCCGCGCGCCCTCGTCGATCACCGTCGGGCGCAGCCCGGCCGCCGCCAGCGTTTGGGCCGCACGGATCCCGGCGGGGCCGGCGCCGACGATCACAACCTGCGGCTCGGTCATGGCCAATCCCTCCGCGTCCGGGTCTGTAGCCGCATGCCCTCGGCCACCGGGGTGGAGCAGGCGCGGATGCGCGGCCCCTGTTCCTGCCAGATCCAGCAATCCTGGCAGGCCCCCATCAGGCAGAAGCCGGCGCGCCGCTCGGGGCCGAATTCCGCCTGCCGCAGAGCCGGGGCGTTGGTGAGGATCGCCGTAAGCACCGTATCGCCCGTCAGCGCCATCCGCTCCGCCCCATCCAACAGGAAGCGGACCGGCTGCCGCCCCGTCTCGGCCAGCCTGACCAACCGGCCGCCGGGTTCCGGCGGGGCGCCGAACGCCGTCCCGCTCATTCCGCCGCCTCCCGGACCATGGCCTTGGAACGGGGCATCTCGGGGAAGCGGGCGTAGACCTCCTCAAGCGCGGCCTCCACCCCCTCGCCCCCGGAACGGCCGGCCATGCGGCTGAAGATTTCCGTCTTGGCGAAGAAGCGCCAGTGGATCGGCAGGCCGTCCAGGGTCCGCGTCAGGAAATCATAGGCGACAGGGGTCCATTGCCGCTCGTACCCTTCGCGCTCCGGCCCGAAATGGAAATGCCCGGTGGGCGACGGCCGGTCCGCGCGCAGCCGGTCGGTGGCCGCTGCGTCCAGCACGCCGTCGCGGATGACGACGCCATACTCCCGCTCCGCCGCCTCGACGGAGACGTAGCCGCGCGCCACGTCGCGGGCCACCCGCCATGCCTCCCGCGTGATGGGATCGCCGCGACCGCCGCCGCCGGCCGAGCGGATGTCCAGCACGTCGCCGGGCTGCAGCACCGCGGTGTCGATGTTGCCCAGCCGCCGTTCGCCCGGCGTGCCGGGATTGACCACCATGTCCGACAGCCCCGCCGCCCGGCCGCCCAGCACGCCCCAGGGGCGGAAGAAGCCACGGTCGCGGTTGCGCGCGGTGATCCGGGTGTCGGGGGAGAAGACGCGGAAGGCCATGTGGGTGGCGAGCCCGCCACGCCAGCGGCCGGCCCCGCCGCTGTCGGTCGCCAGCCCGTAGCGGACGAACTCCACCGGGGTTTCCATCTCGGTGATCTCGATCGGCGTGTTCTTGAGATAGGCCGCGTCGGCCCCGGAGCCGTTGGTGCCGTCACGGTGCGGCATGCCGCCGCCGCCGCCGACCACCGGATTGACAGCGGCGATGATGCGGTTGCCCGTCCGCTCGTCGGTGGTCATCACGTTCACGATGCAGTTGTTGCCGGCCGGCGCCGCCGGAAGCCGCTCCGGCACCGCCTGGGAGAAGGCGCCGAAGATCACCGAGCGCAGCCGCGCGCAGGTCAGCGACCGCATCCCCACCGCCGCCGGGAAGGTCGGGTTCAGGACCGTCCCTTCCGGCGCGATGCAGGTGAAGGGCCGGGTCAGTCCGGTGTTCAGCAGGATTTTCGGATTGAGGGTGTAGAGGACGTAATAGACCCCGACCAGCAGGATGGTGTGCCGCGGATCGCCGCCCGACGGCACGTTGAGCGAGGAGGCGAGTTGCGGGTCCGAGCCGGTGAAGTCCAGGATCGCCTCGTCGCCCCTGATCCTCAGGGTCAGCTTCAGACGGCAGGGGTTGGCGGCGACCGAATCCTCGTCGGCGTAGTCGGCGAACACCCACTCCCCGTCGGGCATGGCGCGCAGGATGTCGCGGGCCTGCGCCTCGGCATGGTCCAGCAGCGCGTCGACACCATCGAGGAAGGCGGCCTTGCCGAACTTCTCCACCATGGCGAGGATCTTGCGCTCCCCGGTGTTGAGCGCGCCGACCAGGGCCTTGATGTCGCCGATGTTCAGGTCGGGTTTGCGGACGTTGGTGGTCATGATCCGCAGGATCTGCTCGTCGAACACCCCTTCGCGGACCAGCTTCATCGGCGGGAAGCGGATGCCTTCCTGATGGATTTCGGTCAGCGCCCGCGACAGCGAGGCCGGAACGGCGCCGCCCATGTCGGTGTTGTGGATGTGCCCGCCGGTCCAGGCGATGATCTCGTCCTTGTAGAAGACCGGCTTCCACAGGTGAGTGTCGGGGGCGTGGGTCGCGACGAAGCCGGAATAGGGATCGTTGGTGAAGGCGACGTCGCCCGGCCGGTAATCCTCGATCATGGCGATGGCACGGCCATAGGTCAGGCCCGGATACCAGGTCGCCCCCAACTCCATCGGCACGCCGAAGGTCTCACCCCGGCGGTTCAGCAACATGACGGTGAAATCCTCCGTCTCCTTGACGAAGGCGGAATGGGCGGTGCGCTGCAGCGTGTGGGCCATGTTCTCGGCCGCCGAGCGCGCGTGGTTCGCCAGAACCTGAAGCTTCATACGGTCAAACACAGCGATCACTCCGCAAAGGTCAGGTGGAGGTTGAGGTGCGCGTCGACACGGGCTTCGGTCCCGGCCGGGATGGCGAAGGTGGTGTCCTCCTGGGCGACGATGGCCGGCCCCTGGAAGCGCGATCCGGCCTGCAGGTCCGCGCGGCGATACAGCCCGACCGGGGTCACGACGCCGCCGGTGAAGACCGGGACGGTTCGCTCCGGCGACGCGGCGCGCGGCTCGTCCTGCGCGGTGGGGAAGTGCAGCGCCGGCCCGTTGCCGATGGCCGACAGGCGCAGGTTGACGATCTCGATCCGCCCGTCGGGGTCGTCGAAATCGTAAAGACGCGCGTGCGCCGCATGGAAGGCGGCGGCGATGGCGCCGGGGTCGTCTCCATCCAGCCAGGAGTGGTCCAGCGGCGTCTCGATCTCATAGCTCTGGCCGGCATAGCGCATGTCGGCGACGATCATCAGCTCGACCGCGCCGGAATGGCCCTGGGCCGCGAGCCAGTCGCGCCCTTCCGCGCCCATCGCGGCGAAGGCTTCGCGCAGCGTCGGCATCAGCCCGGCATTCAATTCCGCGAACAGGGTGCGGACGAAATCGCCGCGCAGGTCGGCGACCAGCCCACCCAGCGCCGACACCACGCCCGGCCAGCGCGGAGCGACGACGCGCGGCATCCCCAACTCGCGCGCCAGGAAAACCCCCAGCATCGGCCCGCCGCCGCCGAACGGCATCAGCGCAAAGTCCCGCACGTCGACACCGGCACGCGCCGCCATCTTCTCGACCTCCGCGAACATTTCCGATACGGCGACATCGAGAATGGCCTGCGCGGTGGCCTCCACCGAACGGCACAGCTCGTCGGCCAACCGCCGGACGGCGGCGCGGGCAAGATCGACGTCCATCCGCAGCTGCCCGTAGGCCATCTGGCTGTGGCCGAGCCAGCCGCACACCACCATCGCGTCGGTCACCGTCGCACATTCGCCGCCACGGCCATAGCAGGCCGGACCCGGCGTCGATCCGGCCGACTCCGGCCCGACGCGCAGCACCCCCTGCCCGTCGACGCTGGCGATCGACCCGCCGCCGATGCCGATGGAGCTGACCGAAACCGATGGGATGTGCAGCGGAAACTCACCGATCATCTCGCCGGTGCCGAACTGGGCCTGACCGTCGATGATGAGCGCGAAATCGGCCGAGGTGCCGCCGATGTCGAGCGTCAGGATGCGCGGCTCTCCCGCCTGCCGGGCCAGCCACGCCGCGCCGTTGACGCCCGAAGCGGCACCGGACAGCAGCATGTGGACGCAGGCCCGCTTGCCCTCCGCCGCATTCATCACGCCGCCGTTGGATTTGGTCAGCAGCGGGCGGGCGGGCACCCCGCGCCCGGCCAGCCGCTCCTCCAGCGCCGACAGGTAGCCGGAAATCCGGGGATGCACATAGGCATTCAGAATTGCAGTCGTCGTCCGCTCATACTCGCGGATCACCGGCCAGACCTCGGCGGAGGTGAAGACGAACAGGTCGGGGGCGAGCCGGGCAATCTCCTCCTTCACCGCATTCTCGTGGCCGCCGTCGCGCCAGGAATGGAGGAAGGCGACGACGACGCCCACCGCTCCCTTGGCCTTGAGGGCCGCCACGGCCTCGGCGACGGCCGCCATGTCGGGAGCCTGCCGCTCCGTCCCGTCGGACCGCAGGCGGGCCGGAATGCCGAAGATCATGTCGCGCGCCACAAGCTGGTCGGGGCGCGAGCAGAACAGCGAATAGGTGTCGGGCATGCGCAGCCGGGCGAGTTCGATCACATCCTCGAACCCCGCATTGGTCAGCAGCGCCAGCGGCGCGCCCTTGCGCTGGATGACCGTGTTCATCCCCACCGTCGTGCCGTGCACGAAGCGGGTGACGGCGCGCGGGTCCATCCCTTCGCGCTCGGCCAGCAGGGTCAGTCCGGTCATCAGTTCCGCGCCGGGATCGTCCGGCGTCGTCAGCACCTTCAGCGACGCGACCCGGCCCGACCGGGTGTCCAGCGCGCAGAAATCGATGAAGGTCCCGCCGATATCGACGCCGACCTTCCAATCGGCCTCACCCATGCCCCCGTCCATCTTTGCTCCCTTCTGCAAGTCAGCCTGTGCTGGGCAAAAAGCTGACATGGCGGGGCGAAGGCGGTCTAAGACCCAATGAAAGCAAACGCATAAGGCGGACTTATGCACCGGGCCTCCAATGGCTCGATCCATAGCCCGGCCTTATGGGACCATGCCCAACCCGTCTTTGACCCGTTCGCCGGTCATGGGCAGCCTGACCGATGGGGCGGAGCCGCGTCCGCCCGCATGTGGGAGAGGTCGATGAGGGTTATCGTGCTGGGCGGCGGGTTGATGGGATCGGCCGCCGCCTTTTTCCTGGCCCGGCGCGGCCTACGCGTCACGGTGCTGGAACGCAACCGCGTCGGCACGGGCGCCACCGTCGCGTCCTTCGGCAACATCCGCCGCAGCGGGCGCTATCTGCCGCAACTGCCGCTCGCCCATCGGTCGCGGGCGCTGTGGGGCGAGGCGGAGCAACTGCTGGGCCGCGACGTGGAGTTTCGTGCCACCGGCCACCTGCGGCTGGTGTTCGACGAGGATGGGCTGGCCGACATGCGCCGCTACATCGCCGACGCCCGGCCATGGGGGCTGGAGTTGGATGAGCTGACGCCGCCGGAGATCCGCCGCCGCTTTCCGGGGCTGGGGCCGGGCGCCATCGCCGCTTCGTTCTCGCCGCAGGACGGCAGCGGTAATCCGCGCCTGATCGCCCCTGCCTTCGCCGACGCCGCCCGCCGACTGGGCGCCGAGATCGTCGAGGAGTGCGGGCCGGTGGAGGTATCGGCGACGGGTTCGGGATTCGAAGCGGTGACGCGGCGGGGCCGTTTCACCGCCGACTGTCTGCTGAACGCTGCCGGCGCCTGGGGCGCGCGCGTCGCCGCCGGCTTCGGCGAGCCTGTGCCGATGTCGGCATACGGACCGCAGATGGGCGTCACCGAACCGCTGCCGCACAGGATCCTGCCGGTGGTCGGCATGTGGTCGCGGGCGGGCGGGGACGGCTATCTCCGTCAGGTCGAACGCGGCAACATCGTCTTCGGTGGCGCGGCGGAGCGTGTGCCGGTGCCGCTCGACCCCGGCCACGCCAAGGCGGACCCGGCGCGGCTGCCCGGACAATTGCGCGGCTTGGTCCGGCTGCTGCCGGCGATCGCCGACGTGACGGTGATCCGCACCTGGTCGGGCTGCGAAGGCTATGTTGCCGACAAGCTGCCGGTCATGGGGCCGTCGGCGACGACGCCGGGACTGTTCCACGCCTTCGGCTTCAGCGGCCACGGCTTCCAGCTCGGTCCCGGCGTCGGCGACGTGATGGCGGAGATCATCGCCACCGGGCGCACCGATACGCCGCTGCAGGATTTCCGCATCGACCGTTTCCAGACCGCCGGCCGGCCGGTGAGCCTGGAAGCGGGACAGTCCTGACCGGAAGCCGATCCGGCCCGCGCTTCAGCGCGCGGGCCGCAGGGCTGCGGACCGGGTGGTGAAGCGGCCGGCCAAGGGGACCACCAGCGCCGAGGCGGCGATGACGGAGGCTCCGGCCAGGCTGGCCGGCGACGGCAGCAGGCCGAAGATCGCCGCATCGAGGATCAGCGCCCACAGCATGGCGGTGTAGTCGAACGGCGCCTGGGTCGACACCGGCGCGCGGGCCATCGCCTCGGTCATGGTGATGTGCGCCAGGCCGCCGGTGACGCCTGCGCCGACGAGAAAAGCCAGCGAATGGGCCGTTGGGGTGCTCCAGCCGAATGGCAGGCTTGCCAGTCCGCCGAGCGCGCAGAGGAGGGCGAAGTAGAAGGCGATGGTCCCCGGCGCTTCGGTCGCGGTCAGCGTCTTGATCTCGACCCGCCCGGCGGCGGTCGCGACGGCCATGGCCAGCCCGGCCGCCACCCCGATGATGGTGTTCCGATCCAGCGTCGGCCCTTCGAAGGCGGGGGCGAGCATCAGGACCACCCCGGCAAAGCCGGTCAGCGCCGCACCGATGGCGACGGCACCCGGCCGCTCCCGCAGGAACAGCATGGCGGCCGGCACCGCGAACAGCGGAGCCAGGAAGCCCAGCGCCGTCGCCAGCGCCAGCGGCAGATAGGCCAGCGAAATGAAGGAGAGCACCATCGCCGCGCCGCCATAAAGGTTGCGCTTCAGATGCCCAACCGGCTGCCGTGTCTTCAGGGCCGAAGGGAATTGCCGGCGCCACATCAGATAGGCCACGATCGGCGGCAGGGCGAAGGCGCTGCGGTAGAAGACGATCTGTCCGATCGGCGCCTCGACGGTGGCCAACCGGACGAACAGCGACATCACCACGAACAGCCCGGCCGACACCAGCCGAAGCAGCACGCCGCTGCGGATGCCGGAGGGGGTTAGTTCGGGCGGCGATTCTGGCAGAGGTTCGGGCGGAGACACGGACTGGGGGCCGGCGGAGGGTTCCGGCGTCTGTCCCGGCATGATCGGCTCATCCTTTTTATAAAAGCCGGTGGCGGCTCAACCCAGAGCCTGGGTGGCGAGTGCGAAGGTGATGGGACGGTCCGGCCCGCGCGTCGCCGGATCGGTCAGCGGCGCGCCCAGCGACATGGTCAGAACCGTGTCCTTGATCCGCAGGCCGGATCGCGCAATGAACAGCGGGAAGAGTCCTTCGTCCAGATGGGTGTCCAGACGCAGGAAACGGCCGTGATGCTCGTCCACGTGGGGTTGGACCACGGCAACCGCATCCTCATCCAGCCCGGCGACCACCGGACCGACGACATGGCCGCGGCCGAAGGGTCGGCAGAGGGCGAAGGCCGCCAGCCTGCCGTCGCGCTCCAGCCCATAGCCGACCGACTGCTCGAACAGCCGCGCGATCAGCCCGGCGCGCGAGGTTCCGAAGGCGCGTTCGTCCAGCGCCGTCACCGCCGCCAGATCCGCCGCCGCCAGCCGCCGTACCGGCTCCGCGGAGGCAGGCCGGTCGCCGCCCCGCGCCTCGCCCTGGCATTGGAACACGGTCCGATGGCCGATGAAGCCGAGCGAACGGTACAGCGCCAGCGCGGCACGGGTGGCGTTGAGCCGGTAGGTCCGCCCGGCCGACGCCGACAACACCCGCTTCATCAGCCATTCGCCGACCCCCAGCGATTGCAGCCGGGGCGAGGTCATGACCATGCCGATGGTCGCGAAATCGTCGCCGTGGGGAAACCACATCGCCGACGCCAGGACGCGGTCGATCTCGTCGAGGGCGACGACACCATGACCGACCTCGCGCGCGAACTGCCAATCCTCCGCACGGTGCGGCCAGCCCACCGAAATCGACAGCGCCTGCAAGCGCTCAAGGTCGATGTCGGCGACGTCGGCCATGCGCACGTCGAAGGCGTCGACCGTCAGGGAGGGCGGTAACGCACCGTCCCCCGGTCCATCCGCAAGCCCGCGTTCGCTCAAAGCTGCCTCCTCCCCGGAGTTTCCATAGCGTGAGGCGGTGCGCCTTTTGGTCAACCGACATGCCTTAGCCACCCACCGTCGCCTGAGACTACCGGGGGACCCACCGCACAATTCACCGCAAAGCACCGGCTCGGCACAACAATCCTCCAAATCACCCATGCATTCAGCATGGAATGGAGCGCCCGCCCGCTAAGATCGTGACTGTCGCAGCCGCCGAGGCCGCCACCCCTCTCCGCACATCGCAGCGAACCCGAAAAAGCCCCCCGCGCCCATGGCGCGCAGCATGGGACAAGGTGAGGCCGCCATGACCGTGATCGACATCCTCAAGGACCTGATCGCCTTTCCCTCCGTCGTCGGAACCCCCAACGGCGCCATCGTCGACGGGATTCGCGGCATTCTGGAAGGTGCCGGGGTGCGCGTCCGGGTTCTGCCGGGGCCGGAGGGCGACCGGTACAACCTGTTCGCCACCATCGGTCCGGCGATGGTTCCGGGCTATGTGCTGTCCGGTCACATGGACGTGGTTCCCGCCACCGAACCCGAATGGACCAGCGATCCGTTCCGGATGCGCGCCGACGGCGACCGGCTCTACGGGCGCGGCACCTCCGACATGAAGGGCTTCATCGCGGCGGCGCTGGCGGCCTTGCCGGCCCTGACCGCCGCCCCGCTGGCCCGGCCGATCCATCTGGCCTTCACCTATGACGAGGAGGCCGGCTGCCAGGGCGCGCCGCATCTTCTGCCGCATCTGCCCGACCTGTGCGCGCCGCCGCTGGGCGTCATCGTCGGGGAGCCGAGCGGCCTGCGCGCCGTCCGCGCCCACAAGGGCAAGGCGGCTGCCCGGCTGACCGTGCGCGGACGCTCCGGCCATTCCTCCCGCCCCGACCAGGGGCTGAACGCCATCCACGCCATGGCAGACGCGCTGACCGCCGCCGTCGCCCAGGCCGACCGGCTGACCCAAGGGCCACTGGATTCGGTGTTCGAGCCGCCCTATTCCTCGCTGCAGGTCGGCACCATCCAGGGCGGGCTTGCGGTGAACATCATTCCCGATGCCTGCACCGCCGAGTTCGAAGCCCGCGCCATCGCCGGCATCGACCCCGTCACCCTGCTGGAGCCGGTGCGCGAGGCCGCGGAGCGGCTGGAGGAGCGCGGCTTCGCCGTCGACTGGACACAGACCGGCGCCTATCCCGCCCTGTTCCTGGCCGCCCGCTCGCCGTTGGCCCGCCTGCTGGAGGAGCTGACCGGGCAGGAACCACTGGCCGCCGTCAGCTATGGCACGGAGGCCGGCCTGTACCAGACCGCCGGGATCGACGCGATCATCTGCGGCCCCGGCGACATCGCGCGGGCACATCGTCCCAACGAACACATCCTGATCGAGGAACTGAACGCCTGCCAGTCGATGATCGAGGCGCTGGGCCAGCGCTGCCGTCTCTGACAGTCGCTCGACCCAGCCGCGCGCCGCCAAAGGGGCTCAAATGACCTTCCTGTTCAATTCCGATGCCGTGCGGGGCGCCATTTTCGCCGAGGCCTTCGCCCGCGAGCTGCCGGACCTGCCCTTTTCGATGGATCCGGCCGCCGTCGATCCCGACGCGGTGCGCTACCTGATCACCTGGACCATCCCGGACAACCTCGCCCGCTACCGCAACCTGGAGATCGTCTTCTCGATCGGGGCCGGGGTCGACCAGTTCGCCATGACCGCCCTGCCGCCGTCCGTGAAGGTGGTGCGCATGGTGGAGGACGGCATCGTCCGCATGATGCAGGAATACGCCACGCTGGCCGTGCTGACCCTGCATCGCCAGATGCCGGCCTACCGCGCCCAGCAGGCAGCCTGCGTCTGGCGCCCCCTGCCCCAGCCGCAGGCGGCGCAACGCAGGGTCGGCGTGCTGGGGCTGGGCGTGCTGGGTCAGGCGGTGCTGGAGCGGCTGAAGCCCTTCGGCTTTCCGCTGGCGGGCTGGAGCCGGTCGCCGCGCGACCTGGACGGCGTGACCTGCCATCACGGCGCCGACGGCCTCGACGCGATGCTGGCCGAAACGGACATCCTGATCGTCCTGCTGCCGCTGACCCCGGACACCCGTGGGTTCCTCGATGCGGCTCTGTTGGCCAAGCTGCCCAGAGGCGCCGCGCTGATCCACACCGGACGCGGGCCGCAGTTGAACCATGCGGCGCTGCTGGATGCGCTCGACAGCGGCCAACTGTCCGGCGCGGTGGTCGACGTGACGGATCCGGAGCCGCTGCCGGCCGACCATCCCTTCTGGACCCATCCGAACATCGTGCTGACCCCGCACATCGCCAGCATCACCCAGCCGGACGGCGCCGCGCGCGCGGTCATCGGCAACCTTCGCCGGCATTTCGCCGGGGAGGACCCGGTGGGGCTGGTCGACCGCCGGCGCGGCTATTGACGCCGGCGCCCCTTTCTCTCCCTGCGGCAAAGCCGCTCGCCAACAAGGATTCCTTCATGTCGCTCCTGAAGACCATCGATACCGCCCCGACCTTCGCCCCGCGTGAATCGACTCCGATGCCGGACCGGCTGATCGCCGGGTCGCCCGCCTTCAAGACATGGGCGCAGGACGCCGCCAAGGACGACACCGTCAAGACCGGCGTGTGGGAAGCGACGCCGGGCGAAACCCGCTCGATCAAGGGCGAGACCTTCGAGTTCTGCCACATCCTGTCCGGCGTCGTCGAAATCACCCCGGACGCCGGCGAGCCGGTGGTCTACCGGGCGGGCGACAGCTTCGTCATGAAGCCGGGCTTCACCGGCGTGTGGAAGACCATCGAGACGGTCCGCAAGATCTACGTCACCATCAGCTGAGGGTGCGTCATGAGCCTGTCCTTCGACCCGGACCGCCTGCCGCTGCCCACCGGCCACTTCATCGGCGACCGTCTGATCCCGGCGGAGGACGGGCTGCCCATGCACCGCCCGTCGGACGGCCGGGCCTATGCCGACTGCCCGGTGGCCTCATCCGACCTCGTCGATGAGGCGGTCGCCACCGCGCACGCCGCCCTGAAGTCCAGCAACTGGGGCGGCGTGCGCCCGCGAGAACGCACCGCCGTGCTGCAGCGCTGGGCCGCCCTGATCGAGGAGGAGGCGGAGACCCTGGCGAAGGTGGAGGCCCTGTCCTCCACCCGTCCGGTCGGGCAATTGGTCGCCGGCGACGTCGCGGTGACGGCCGAGCAGATCCGCTTCTTCGCCGAGTTCGCCGACAAGGAGGGCGGCGACCTCGCCCCCACCGACGACGGCAGTTTCGGCATGGTGATGACGGAACCCTACGGCGTCGTCGGCGCCATTACGCCATGGAACTTCCCGCTGTCGATGGCGGGCTGGAAGCTCGGCCCGGCACTGGCCGCCGGCAACGCGGTGGTGCTGAAGCCGTCGGAAATGACGCCCTTCTCCACCGTCCTGCTGGCGCAGCTGGCGGTGAAGGCGGGGGTTCCCGCCGGCCTGATCAACATCGTCCAGGGCGACGGTCCGACCACCGGCGCCGCCATCACCCGCCATCCCGGCATCGCCAAGGTCAGCTTCACCGGATCGACGGCGGCGGGCTCGGCGATCATGGCCGACATCGCCCGCACGGGCGTCAAGCCGATGACGCTGGAACTGGGCGGCAAGAGCCCGCAAATCGTCTTTGCCGACGCCGACCTGGAGAAGGCCGCAGCATCCGTCGCCACCAGCGTGCTGTCCAACGCCGGCCAGGCCTGCGTCGCCGGATCGCGCCTGCTGGTCGAAGCCAGTGTGGCAGAACCGCTGATCGCGATGATCCTGGGTCACATGCGCGCCGTCCGCCCCGGCCCGACCTGGGACGAGAAAACACGCTATTCCCCCATCATCTCCGAACGGCAGCGCGCCCGCATCCATGCCATCGTCACCGCCTCGCTGACCGGATCGGTGGAGTGCCTGACCGGCGGCGGCCCGATGGAGGGCGACGGGTATTTCTACGCGCCGACCCTGCTGGCCGGTGTCGACCAGACCTCCCCCGCCGTGATGGAGGAAATCTTCGGCCCGGTCCTGACCGTGCAGAGCTTCGATACCGAGGAGGAGGCGATGGCGATGGCCGACCATCCCACCTACGGGCTCGCCGCCGGCCTCTACACCCGCGACCTGTCGCGCGCCATCCGCCTGACCCGGCGACTGCAGGCCGGAACGGTGTGGGTCAACCGCTATGGCCGCTCGCGCGACCACATCCTGCCGACCGGCGGCTACAAGCGCTCCGGCATCGGAAAGGACCTGGGCCGCGAGGCCTATCTCGCCAACCGCCGCAGCAAAAGCGTGCTGATCGGCCTGTAATCGATAGGCCTTCAACCCGATGAAAACCGAGGGTAATCGCACATGAGAACCGCATTCCTTTGAATGGACTTTCGTCATCCCCGCGAAGGCGGGGATCCAGTGTTCGCAGAGCGAATCTGGTGGGAAAGCCTGGATCCCCGCCTTCGCGGGGATGACGGGTTTCCTTGGGAAAGCGCGCGATATCCGTTTGCGAATGCCCTGAATGAAAACCGACAATTGCCGATAAAGGGACGTTCGATGAAAACCCACAACATCGCGATCATCAAGGGCGACGGCATCGGGCATCCTGTGGTCGATGCCGCCTGGGAAGTCCTGCAGGCCGCGGCGAAGCAGTCGGGATTCGCGCTGACCGGCACCGAGATGCCGTGGTCCTGCGCCCATTACAAGGAAACCGGCGTCATGATGCCGGCCGACGGCATCGACACGCTGCGCAAGTACGACGCCATCCTGCTGGGCGCCGTCGGCTGGCCGGCGGAGGTGCCGGACGCCGTGTCGCTGCACGGGCTGCTGCTGCCCATCCGCAAGGCGTTCGACCAGTACGCCAATGTCCGCCCGCACCGGCTGCTGCCGG
The DNA here is from genome assembly GCF_008365135.1 of Azospirillum sp. Sh1. Lineage (NCBI taxonomy): Bacteria > Pseudomonadati > Pseudomonadota > Alphaproteobacteria > Rhodospirillales > Azospirillaceae > Azospirillum > Azospirillum sp. Sh1. The sequence continues at coordinate 67,613 of NZ_VTTK01000009.1, forward strand.
GGGTGGAGGGGCCGCTGCGCCGCGGCGGTTTCGACATCCTCTGCATCCGCGAGAACACCGAGGGCGAATATGCCGGTGCCGGCGGGCGAATCCATCAGGGAACGCCGCAAGAGGTGGCGGTGGAGACCGGCGTCTTCACCCGCATGGGGGTGGAACGCATCCTGCGCTTCGCCTTCGCCCAGGCCCGCGCCCGGCGCGGAAAGCTGGCCTCCGTCACCAAGTCGAACGCGCAAAAATACTCGATGGTGTTCTGGGACGAGATCACCCGCCAGCTGGCCGCCGAATACCCGGACGTCGAGGTCACCAGCTATCACGTCGACGCCATGGCGGCGCGCATGGTGACGGCGCCGGAGAGCCTGGACGTCGTGGTCGCCTCCAACCTGTTCGGCGACATCCTCACCGATCTGGGCGCGGCGATCCAAGGCGGGCTGGGCTTCGCCGCCTCGGCCAACCTGAACCCCGACCGCAAGGCGCCGTCGATGTTCGAACCGGTGCACGGCTCGGCGCCCGACATCGCCCATCTCGGCATCGCCAACCCGATCGCCGCCATCTGGTCGGGCGCGATGATGTTGGAGCATCTGGGGGAAAAGGCCGCCGCCGACTGCGTGATGGCGGCGCTGGGCGACACCACCGGACGCGGCATCGGCACGGTTCCCGGCAAGGACAGGACGGACGCGATCACCACCGCCGTGCTGTCGGCGCTGTCGTAATGCCGGCCATTTCAAGAATACCCGAAGCGGAAAACACACGATCATGACCCATCACCTGACGGACCCCTCCCTGTTCCGCGAACAGGGGCTGATCGGCGGGCGCTGGTGCGACGGGGTGGCCGGACGGACCATCGATGTCCAGAACCCGGCGACCGGCCGCCCCCTCGGCAGCGTTCCCGACATGGACGGCACCGACGCCCGCGACGCCATCGCCGCGGCTGCCGAAGCCTACCCCGCCTGGCGCCGGCGCACCCATGCCGACCGCGCCGCGCTTCTGGAGCGCTGGCATGCCCTGATGATCGAGAATCTGGAGGATCTGGCCCGCCTCCTGACGCTGGAGCAGGGCAAGCCGCTGGATGAGGCGCGGGGCGAGATCCGCTATGGCGCCTCCTTCGTCAAATGGTTCGCCGAGGAGGCACGGCGGATCGGCGGCACCACCATCCCCTCCCCCACCCCGGACCGTCGCATCGTCGTGCTGAAGGAGCCGGTCGGCGTCTGCGGCATCATCACGCCGTGGAACTTCCCCAACGCCATGATCACCCGCAAGGTGGCCCCGGCCCTGGCCGCCGGCTGCACCGTGGTCATCAAGCCGTCGGACTTCACGCCATACTCGGCGCTGGCGCTGGGCGTTTTGGCCGAACGCGCGGGCATCCCGGCCGGCGTGATCAACATCCTGACCGGCCGCCCGGAAGCCATCGGCGAGGAAATCCTGGCGAACGAGACCGTCCGCAAGATTTCCTTCACCGGCTCCACCCGCGTCGGTTCCCTGCTGATGCGCGGGGCCGCCGCCGGCATCAAGCGGCTGAGCCTGGAACTGGGCGGCAACGCACCCTTCATCGTGTTCGACGACGCCGATTTGGATCAGGCGGTGGAAGGCGTCATCCTGTCCAAGTTCCGCAACGGCGGACAGACCTGCGTCTGCGCCAACCGCATCCTGGTGCAGGCGAGCGTCTACGACGCCTTCCGCGACCGGCTGGTCGCCCGCGTCAACGCCATGCGGGTGGGATCGGGGCTGGAGCCGGGGGTCGCCATCGGACCGATGATCAACGCCGCCGCCGTCGAAAAGATCGAGCGCCACGTCGCCGACGCGGTGTCCAAGGGGGCGAGCATCGCGTCCGCCGCCGCCGTCACGGTGGCGGGTGCGCAGTTCGTCGCCCCGGTGGTGCTGACCGATGCCACCACCGACATGCTGCTCGCCCATGAGGAAACCTTCGGCCCGGTGGCACCGCTGTTCCGCTTCGAGACGGAGGAGGAGGCCATCGCGCTCGCCAACGCCACGCCCTTCGGGCTGGCCGCCTATTTCTACACGCAGAACCTCGCGCGGTCCTGGCGGGTCGGCGAAGCGCTGGAGGCCGGCATGGTCGGGCTGAACACCGGCCTGATCTCCACCGAGGTCGCTCCCTTCGGCGGCGTCAAGCAGTCGGGCCTGGGCCGCGAAGGGGCGCAGGTGGGGATCGAGGAGTATCTGGAGATGAAGACCTTCCACATCGGCGGATTGGGCTGAGGCCCGGAGCGCCGCATTCAACCCCCTCTCCCGCCCCGGGAGAGGGAAGGGGCCCATGCGGAGCATGGGAAGGGTGAGGGGTGATCCAAGGAACCATGCGCTTCACAATTCTTGGGTCACCCCTCACCCTCCCGCCTTCGGCGGGTCCCTCCCTCTCCCAGGACGGGAGAGGGTGATTTTCGCAAAATGCAATGACCCCTGGGCTAACCACCCAGGGGTTCATTTTTCAACCCTCCCAGGCCGTCACTGAATCCGGTCGAGCGCCTTGTAGTACAGCCCCACCAGCGGCAGGAACCAGGGCTTGCCGAAATGCCCCGGCACCGCGGGCCAGGACAGGCCCTTCAGCGGGTTCTTGTCCTCCCGTCCCAGGATCGCATCGGCCATGGTCATGCCGAGATGGGTGGACAACTGCGCCCCGTGGCCGGAGTAGCCCATTGCGTACCACAGCCCGTCGTGATAGCCGGCGCGCGGGTAGCGGTCGCTGGTCATGTCCACCAGCCCGCCCCAGCAGTAATCGATGTCGATGCTGGCGATCTGCGGGAAGATCCGTGCGAGGCTCGCCCGCAAAATCGCCCCGCTCTTGGCGTCGGACTGCTGGTCCGAGCTTGCCGAGAAGCGCGCCCGGCCGCCGAAGATCAGCCGCCGGTCGGGCGACAGGCGGAAGTAGTTGCCGATGTTCATCGATGTGACGTAGGTGCGGTTGCCCGGCACCACCGACGCGATCTCACCGTCGCTCAGCGGCCGGGTGGCGATGATGAAGCTGCCGACCGAGATGATGCGGCGTCGGAAATGGCTGAAATTCGGCGTGGTGTAGGCGCCGGTCGCCACCAGCACCTCTTTGGCGGTCACCGTTCCGCGCGGGGTGGACAGCGTGTGGCGATCGCCCGATCGGGTGATGGCGCCGACCGGCGCGTTCTCGACCAGCACCGCGCCATGCCGCTTGGCGGCACCCGCCAGCCCGGTGACGAAGCGGCCCATATGCATCATGGCGCTCTTGCGCGACAGCATCGCCCCGTAAAACGGCGAGCCCACCTCCCCCTTCAGATCCTCGGCGCTCAGCAGGGCGGTGTCTGGATCGACCTCGCGGTGCACGACCTCGAAATTGCGGGCGATGGTGTCGAAATGCGCCGGCTTCGAGGCCAGCTTCAGTTTTCCGGCATGTCGGAAATCGCACTCGATCCCCTCCTCGGCGATCAGCGCTTCCAGCGTGTCGATGGACTGGTCGAAGGCGCGGTAGAGCGCGATGGCGCGCTCCGTCCCCAAGGCGGCCTTGGCGGCGATGAAGCTGTGCGCCAGACCGTTGTTGAGGTGCCCGCCGTTGCGCCCGGACGCCCCGCCGCCGATGCGGCCGGCCTCCAGCACGATCACCCGCGCGCCGGCCTTGGCCAGCTGGCGGGCGGCACCCAGGCCGGTGAACCCCCCTCCGACGATGGCGACGTCGTAATCGCCCTCGACGGCCCCCTCGGCCCCGCCCGCGAAGGCGGGAGCGGTGTCGTGCCAGTAGGAGACGAATTTCATGACCTGGGTCCTTCTCATGACAGCCTGAACCGTGAAATGCGTCCCTTACAGCCCCACCACGCCGGGCAGGCCGGAGATGTCGCGGATCTCGGTATAGCCGTAATAGGGGTTGGCCGGTTCGTGGCCGCGGTTGACCCACACCTTGTTGCGGATCCCCAGATCATGCGCCGACATCAGGTCGTAGCGGAAGGAGGAGGAGCAATGCAGGATGTCCTCCGGTCCGCAGCCGAGCATGTCGAACATGTATTCGAACGCCTTGAAGCGCGGCTTGTAGGCCTGCGCCTGTTCGGCGGTGTAGACGGCGTGGAAGGGCGCGCCGAGCTTCGCCACGTTCGACGGGATCTGGTCGTTCATGGCGTTGGACAGGATGACCAGCGGGATTTCCTTGGCCACCTTGGCCAGCCCGGCCGGCACGTCGGCATGCGGACCCCAGGTGGGAACCCGCTCATAGACCATGCGCGCGTCCTCGTCGCGGAAAACGACATTGTTGCGCTTGCAGGTGCGCTCCAGCGAATTGTGCACGACCTCGGCGTAGGGCTTCCAGTCGCCCATGACCTCGTCGAGGCGGTAGGCGGCGAAGTTCTTGATGAACTCCGTCATCCGCGCCTCGTCGAGGATCGACCCGTACAGATCGCGCGCGGCTTCGGCCATCTGAAAGTTGATCAGCGTGCCGTGGCAATCGAAGGTGACGTATTTCGGCCGAAACTGGCTCATGGCTGCTTCCTCGGGATGGGGCGGTGGGGGAATGGATTGGGGCGTGATCGCGCCCTGCCCCATGATCCTAGCGTCGCCGCGAAGTGGGGCCTGACCGAATTGCCCGGCGCGAAAGCACAAAGTTCCGTTTCCGCGACGACGCTCAGCATTTGGTTGGGAGCGAAACCGCGCTCACGCCCCCCGAACAGGGTCGGAGAGCCCCATCCACGGCATCGGCCTGCCCCGTCACGGCATAAGATGCGGCCGGCCGCCGAAGCAAAGGTGGAAGATATCGCGGCGGGCGTTGCCTTCAGACGAACGTCCGGGGGCGGTGCGCCCACTCTTGAGGCAGAGGGTGAAAGGACTGCCCATGAGCAAGAATACGGTTTCCAAAAGAACGGTTCACTGTCTGGCCTTCGAACCGAAGCATCTCAATGATGCGCTGGCATTGTCACGGCAGGCACAATGGCCGCACCGTCTGGAAGACTGGTCCCTGACCCTCGCGCTCAGCCGGGGGCTTGTCGCCGTGGATGCCGGGGCGCCGGAGGGTGCGCAGGTGGTCGGCACCGTGCTGATGACCCCCTATGGCGAGGATGCCGCCACCATCAACATGGTCATCGTCGATGAAGGCTGGCGCGGGCAGGGCCTTGGCCGCCGCCTGATGGACGAGGCCATGGATCTCGCGGGAGACCGCCCCCTGCGCCTCGTCGCCACCACCGACGGGCTGCCGCTCTACGAAAAACTGGGCTTCCGCGAGGTCGGCACCGTTCTTCAGCACCAGGGCGAAGGCGGCCGGGCGCTGTTTGCCAAGGAAGATGTCGCACCCGCCGGCAAGTATGACCGCGCCGCCATCGCCGCCCTCGACCGGCAGGCCTTCGGCGCCGACCGCAGCCATTTGCTGGAGCGTTTCGCCGAGGTCGGATCCTTCACGCTGCTGCGCCGCAATGGCGCCACCGTGGGATTTGCGGCGCTGCGCGACTTCGGCCGCGGCCAGGTCATCGGCCCGGTGGTGGCGCCCGACGCGGACGGCGCCAAGGCCCTGATCGGCCCGATCATCGCTGCAAATCCCGGCAAATTCCTGCGGGTGGACACCACCGCCGACACCGGCCTCGGCCCTTGGCTGGCCGACTGCGGCCTGCGCCATGTCGGCGGCGGCATCGCCATGCGCCGCCCCGCTCCCACGGCATCGGTGGCGCCATCGGCGCCGGCAGCCGTAGCCGCCGTTTCGACTTTCGCGCTCGCCAGCCAGGCACTCGGCTGATCCGGAGAGGACCATGCTCAGCAATTCCCTGATCGAACTCGACCGTGCCCATCTGGTGCATCCCGTCGCGTCATACCGCGGCCATGAAAAGGCCGGCGTCCGGGTGATCGCCTCCGGCTCCGGGGCGACCCTCACCGACATGTCCGGCCATCGGCTGGTCGATGGTTTCGCCGGCTTGTGGTGCGTCAATGCCGGCTATGGGCAGAAGAGCCTCGTCGAGGCCGCCACCCGCCAGATGCAGGAACTGCCCTACGCCACCGGCTATTTCGGGCTTGGCAGCGAACCGGCGATCCGGCTGGCGGCGGCGCTGGCCGAACGCGCGCCCGGCGACCTGAACCACGTCTTCTTCACGCTCGGCGGGTCGGACGCGGTGGACAGCACCATCCGCTTCATCCGCTACTACTGGCAGGCCAAGGGCCAGCCGCAGCGCGACCAGTTCATTTCCATCGAGCAGGGCTATCACGGCTCCTCCACGGTCGGCGCCGGGCTGACCGCCCTGCCCGCCTTCCATGCCGGCTTCGGCGTGCCGTTCGACTGGCAGCACAAGATTCCGTCGCATTACGCCTACCGCAATCCGGTCGGCGACGATGCCGACGCGATCATCGCCGCCTCGCTCGCCGCACTCGACGCCAAGATCGCCGAGATCGGCGGGCCGGAGCGGGTCGCCGCATTCTATGCCGAACCGATCCAGGGGTCCGGCGGCGTGCTGGTTCCGCCCGACGGCTGGATGAAGGCGATGAGCGACCGCTGTCGCAGCCTGGGCATCCTGTTCGTCGCCGACGAGGTCATCACCGGCTTCGGCCGCACCGGCCCGCTGTTCGCCTGCACCGACGACGGCGTGGTCCCGGACCTGATGACCACGGCGAAGGGCCTGACCTCCGGCTATGTGCCGATGGGGGCGGTCTTCCTGTCCGACGCGGTTTATGCCACCATCGCCGATGCCGCCGGCACTGCCGCGGTCGGCCATGGCTATACCTACTCCGCCCACCCCGTGAGTGCCGCGGTGGGATTGGAGGCGCTGCGGCTTTACGAAGACGGCCTGCTGGCCAACGGCGTGAAGGCCGGCGCCCGGCTGATGGCGGGACTGCATGCCCTGCGCGACCACCCGCTGGTCGGCGATGTGCGCGGGCGCGGCATGCTGGCCGCGATCGAGCTGGTGGTGGACAAGGAGCGCAAGACCCCGCTGCCCGCCGCCGCCGAGCCGTCCCGGCGGATTTTCGACCGGGCCTGGAACAATGGGTTGGTCATCCGGGCCTTCGCGAACGGCGTCCTGGGCTATGCCCCGCCGCTCTGCTGCACCGACGACGACATCGACGCGATCCTGGAGCGCACGACCCAGACGCTCGACCAGACGCTGGATGATCCCGACGTGCGCCGGGCGATGCGATAGGCGAAAAAGGGGGGCGTCCGCGCAAAAATCCGTGAACACCCCCGTATCCAGCATTTTCTGCTGTCCGGCACCGATATTCAGAGACAGGCGTCAAGCCCATAGACCACACTGGACGGTACAGAAGACCTGAACTCTGGGCCATTTCCAGAGGGGCCACCTCCAGAGACACCCCGGCGGACGATTCCGCCGGACCTGAAACGCCCCGCCGAACCGGAACGGTTCCAACGCGGTCCTTGATGAGGAGTTGGTGCGTTGCCCAAGAGTCTGCTGAACTTCAAATATCTGACCTTCGACGTCGTCGGCACCCTGATCGACTTCGAAGGCGGCATCAAGAACTGCCTGGCCGAAATCGCGGCAGAGGCCGGAACCACGGTGGACGGCGAAGCGGCGCTGACCCTCTACCGCGAGGCGCGCTACTCCGACGCCACCGGCCTGTTCCCCGACGATCTGGTGCGCGTCTATTCGGTCATCGCGCCGAAGCTGGGCCTGCCCGCCGGCACGCAGTACGGTGAACGCCTGCGCGATTCCGCGGCGTCCTGGATGGGCTTCCCCGACAGCCGGGACGCCATGGCCCGCCTGGCCAAGCGGTACAAGCTGATCGCGATGACCAACGCGCGCCGCTGGGCCTTCACCCATTTCTCCCGCGAGTTGGGCGACCCGTTCTATGCCGGCTTCACCGCCGACGACACCGGCGTCGAGAAGCCGAACCCCGCCTTCTTCCAGCAGGTGTTCGATTTCGTCGAGCGCGACGGCGGCAGCAAGGACGATATCCTGCACGTCGCCCAGAGCCAGTATCACGATATCGGCGTTTCGCGTCGCCTCGGCATGACCAATTGCTGGATCCAGCGGCGGCATGCGCAGAAGGGCTATGGCGGCACCATCGAGCCCGCCGAATTCACCGAACCGGATTTCCATTTCCGCTCGATGGCGGAACTGGCCGATGCGGTCGACGTGGCCGCCGCTGCGCCGACGACGGTCTCCGCGTAACCGGGCCAAACCGGAGCGCGCCAAAAAATAAGAAACAGACAACACACGAACAGAGTGAGGCTAGCATGACAAAGACGCCTGATAGCTGGACCCGGATCGACGACAGCATGGTCGAAGGCGCCATCCGGCGCGGGGCCAACCGCCGCGATCTGCTCAAGATGCTGTTGGCGGGCGGTGTGTCGCTCGCCGCCGCCGACCTCCTTCTGGGCCGCGCCAACGCCGCGGTCGCCGACGAACCGGTGAAGGGCGGCACGCTGAAGGCCGCCGGCTGGTCGTCATCCACCGCCGACACGCTCGACCCGGCGAAGGCGTCGCTGTCGACCGACTATGTCCGCTGCTGCGCCTTCTACAACCGCCTGACCTTCCTCGACAAGGCCGGCATCCCGCAAATGGAGCTGGCCCAGTCCGTCGACACCGAAGATGCCAAGACCTGGACGATCAAGCTCCGCAAGGGCGTGACCTTCCACGACGGCAAGTCGCTGACCGCCGACGACGTGGTGTTCTCGCTTAAGCGCCATCTCGATCCGGCCGTCGGGTCCAAGGTCGCGAAGATCGCCGCCCAGATGACCGACATCAAGGCGGTGGACAAGAGCACCGTCGCCATCACGCTGGCGACCGCGAACGCCGACTTGCCGACCATCCTGGCCACGCATCATTTCATGATCGTTGCCGACGGCACCACCGACTTCTCCAAGGGAAACGGCACCGGCGCCTTCATCTGCAAGAGCTTCGAACCGGGCGTGCGGTCCATCGGCGTGCGCAACCCGAATTACTGGAAGGGCGGCCCGCACGTCGATTCCTTCGAGTTCTTCGCGATCAGCGACGACAATGCCCGCGTCAACGCGCTGCTGTCCGGCGACATCCACCTCGCCGCGGCGATCAATCCGCGCTCCACCCGTCTGGTCGATGGGCAGCAGGGCTTCTCTCTGTCGAAGACGACCTCCGGCAACTACACCGACCTGAACATCCGCCTGGACATGGAGCCGGGCAGCCGCAAGGATTTCGTGGACGGGATGAAATATCTCGTGAACCGCGAGCAGATCGTCAAATCCGCCCTGCGCGGCTTCGGCGAGGTCGGCAACGATCAGCCGGTGTCCCCGTCCAGCCCCTACCACAACGCCGCGCTGAAGCCCAAGTCCTTCGATCCGGAACGGGCAAAATCCCTGTTCAAGAAGGCGGGCGTGCTGGGGCAGTCCATCCCGGTGATCACGTCGGATGCCGCCTCGTCCGCCGTCGACATGGCGATGGTGATCCAGGCCTCCGGCGCCGATATCGGCATGAAGCTCGATGTCCAGCGCGTTCCGTCCGACGGGTATTGGAGCAATTACTGGCTGAAGGCGCCGATCCATTTCGGCAACATCAACCCGCGCCCGACGCCGGACATCCTCTTCTCCCTGCTCTACGCCTCCGAAGCCCCTTGGAACGAGAGCAAGTACAAGTCCGAGAAGTTCGACAAGATGATGATCGAAGCGCGCGGCACGCTCGCCTGGGCCAAGCGCAAGGAACTGTACGACCAGATGCAGGTGATGATCTCCGAAGAGGCCGGCACCATCATCCCCGCCTACATCTCCAACGTGGACGCCATCACCAACAAGCTGAAGGGCTTGGCCCCCAACCCGCTGGGCGGCATGATGGGCTACGCGTTTGCCGAATATGTCTGGCTGGCCGCCTGAAACAGTGGATCGGCGGGACCGGACGGGCGACTGCCCGGCCGTCCCGGCCCGCCGTGGCCCCTCTCGTCGCCGCCCACCCGGGCAAGCCCTCCGGGGGCGCCTCACCATGCAGAGGCCAGGCATGACATCACGTGTTCCCTCCCTCATCCTCGGCCGGCTGTTCATCGCGCTGGTCACACTGACCATCGTGTCCTTCGCGGTGTTCTTCGCCACCACACTGCTGCCCGGCGATACGGCGACCATCCTGCTGGGTCAGGCGGCGACGCCGGAAGCGATCGCCGGCCTGCGCACGGCCATGCATCTCGACGAACCGGCCCTGCTGCGCTTCTTCTACTGGATCGGCGGGCTGTTCCAGGGCGATCTCGGCACCTCCTATGCCAACCATATGCCGGTGGCGACGCTGATCGGTGGCCGGCTGCTCAACACGCTGAAGCTTGCCGGGCTGACCACCCTGATATCGGTCCCGCTTGCGCTGACGCTCGGCATCACCGCTGCCATGTGGCGGCGCACGCTGTATGACCGCATCGTCACCGTCGCCACCATCGGCATCATCTCGGTTCCGGAATTCGTGCTGGCGACCTTGGCCGTCCTGGTGTTCGCGGTTTACCTGAAATGGCTGCCCGCCCTGTCATTCACCTATCAGGTGGACAGCTTCTCCGGGCTGCTGCGGGCCTATGCCATGCCGGTCATCACGCTGACCTTCGGGGTTTCGGCCCAGATGATCCGCATGAGCCGGGCCGCCGTGATCGAAACGCTGAACACGCCCTATGTCGAGATGGCTCTGCTGAAAGGCGCGTCGCGCCCCCGGCTGGTCCTGCGCCATGCCCTGCCCAATGCGCTCGGCCCGATCTCCAACGCGGTGGCTCTGTCGCTGTCCTATCTGGTGGGCGGCGTCATCATCGTCGAGACGATCTTCAACTATCCCGGCATCGCCAAGCTGATGGTCGACGCGGTGTCCACCCGCGACCTGCCGCTGATCCAGTCCTGCGCGATGATTTTCTGCGTAGGCTATCTGATCCTGATCACCGCCGCCGACATCGTCGCCATCCTGTCGAACCCGAGGCTCCGATGAAGACACACACCTCCACCGGCTCCCTCGCAACATGGTCCGGCTACAGGATCAATCCGGTAGGCCTGGTCAGCTTCTGCGTGGTCCTACTCTGGGCCCTGGTCGCCCTATTCGCCCCCTACCTCGCCCCCCATTCGGTGGGGGATATGGTCGACCTCGATTACTTCGGCCCGATGCGGCCCGGCCTGTGGCTCGGGTCGGATTATCTCGGCCGTGACATGCTGTCCCGCATCATCTACGGGACCCGCTACACCGTCGGCATCTCGCTGGCCGCGGTTTCCATCGCCTGCTTCACCGGCGTCGTGCTGGGCATGACCTCTGCGGTGCTGCGCGGGCCGGTGGACATGGTGGTCAGCCGGGTGCTCGACGCCATGAACTCGATCCCCAGCAAGCTGTTCGGCCTGATGGTGGTGGCGGCGGTGGGATCGTCGATCCCGGTGCTGATCCTGACCCTGTCGGTCATCTATGTCCCCGGAGCCTACCGCTTCAGCCGATCGCTGGCGGTCAACATCGACACGATGGACTTCATCATGGTCGCCCGCATCCGCGGGGAAAGCCTGCCCTATCTGATCGGGTCGGAGATCCTGCCCAACATCGTCGGTCCGGTTCTGGCCGATCTGGGCCTGCGCTTCGTCTTCATCGTACTGCTGCTGTCGGGCTTGTCCTTCCTGGGACTGGGTGTCCAGCCGCCCTACGCCGACTGGGGCGCGCTGGTGCGCGAGAACATCGGCGGCCTGCCCTTCGCCGCACCCGCGGTGATCGTGCCGTCGCTGGCCATCGCCACCCTGACAATCAGCGTCAATCTGCTGATCGACAATCTTCCGCAGAAGATCCGGGATCGGAGTGCCTCCTGATGACGAACCTCGTCGAAATCCGCGATCTGACGGTCGAGGCCACCACCGATTCCGGCCGCTGGATCCAAATCCTGAAGGGCATCGACCTCGACATCGCCGCCGGCGAAACCGTCGCCTTCATCGGCGAAAGCGGGTCCGGCAAGACCACCGCCGCCATGACGCTGCTGGGCTACGCCCGTCCCGGCTGCCGGATTTCCGGCGGCACGGTGCGGGTCGACGGCCATGACATGGTGACGCTGTCGGAAAAGCAACGGGCGGCCCTGCGCGGCACGGTCGTGGCCTATGTGCCGCAGAGTGCGGCGGCCGCCTTCAACCCGGCGGCGACGATCATGGAGCAGGTCATCGAGGTGACGCGGATCCACCAGCTGATGCCGCCGGACGAGGCCCGCCGCCGGGCGGTCGCCCTGTTCCGCGCCCTGTCGCTGCCGAATCCCGACAGCATCGGCGACCGCTATCCTCACCAGGTGTCCGGCGGACAGCTGCAGCGGCTGGCGGCGGCGATGGCCCTCATCGGCGATCCCAAGGTGGTGATCTTCGACGAGCCGACCACGGCGCTCGACGTCACCACCCAGGTCGAAGTTCTGCGGGCCTTCAAGGCGGTGACCGCCAGACGGCAGATCGCCTGCGTCTATGTCTCCCACGATCTTGCCGTCGTCGCCCAGATCGCCGACCGCATCATGGTGCTGCGCAACGGGGCGGTGCAGGAAATCGGAAGTGTCGACGACATCCTGAAGCGTCCGACCCACCCCTACACCAGGGAATTGCTGCACGCCTTCCATCCCGACACCGGCGGACGGGTTGCCGCGGCCGCGGCGTTTGCCACCGACACCGCCCCGCTGCTGGAGATCAAGACGCTGAGCGCCGGTTACGGCCCGCCGCAATCGAACGGCCAACCGCTGGCCCTCGCGGTCAAGGGGGTGAGCCTGCAGGTGAAGCGGGGCACCAACCTCGGCATCATCGGGGAGTCCGGTTGCGGAAAGTCGACCCTGGCGCGCGCCATCGCCGGCATCCTGCCAGCCTGCAACGGCGACATCCAGTTCGACGGACGGGAGCTGTGGCACAGCGCCCGCCAGCGCAGCCGCGAGCAGTTGCGCGACCTTCAGATCGTCTTCCAGCACGCCGACACGGCGCTCAATCCCGCCAAGTCGATCGAGGATATTCTCGGCCGCCCGCTGACCTTCTATCACGGCCTGCGCGGCAAGGCCCGCGATGCGCGGATCGACGCGCTGATGGACATGGTCCGCCTGCCCCGCGCCCTGCGCCACCGCCTTCCGGCGGAACTGTCGGGCGGCCAGAAACAGCGGGTGAACTTCGCCCGTGCGCTCGCCGCCGAACCGAAGCTGATCCTGTGCGACGAGATCACCTCGGCCCTCGACACCGTCGTCGCGTCGACGATCATCGATCTGCTGAAGGAACTGCAGCGCGAGCTTGGCCTGTCCTATGTCTTCATCAGCCACGACCTGTCGGTGATCGAGGCGATCTGCGACGAGATCATCGTGATGTACCGCGGGCAGGCGGTCGAGACCATCATCCCGTCCGCCCGACAGCAGCCGCAGCATCCCTATTCGCAGCTGCTGTTCTCGTCGGTTCCGAAGCTGGATCCGACATGGCTCGACACGCTGGACATCGACCCCGAACGGATGCGGGTCGCCTGACCGGCCTTCTCTCGCCCCTGCTCTCCACTCTGCCGCCCGCGCGGTTCGCCGCCGCGCGGGAGCAACGGTTCCGCCGCGACTGCCCTCACATCGGAAACAGCGTGGTCAGCGGCATGTGCGCCCGCACGATCGGCGATTTCAGCACGACGTAACTGAAATACTTGTCGATGCCGATGTCCATGTCGGTCAGCTTCTCCATGATCTCCTGATATTCGCCGATGCCGGATGTGACGAACTTCAGCATGTAGTCGTAGCCGCCGGACACCAGATGGCATTCCAGCATCTGTTCGATCTTCTTGACGGCGGCGAGGAAGCGGGCGAAATCGACCTGCCGATGGTTCTTCAGCGTCACCTCGGTGAAGACCGTCAGGGTCTGGCCGAGTTTGCTGACGTTGATCTGCGCCGTGTAGCCTTCGATGTAGCCCTCCGCCTGGAGCTTCTTGACGCGCATCAGGCAGGGGCTGGGCGACAGGTTCACCAGTTCGGCCAACTCCACATTGGTGATCCGGCCGTTCTTCTGGAGCTGATGCAGAATCTTGATGTCGATGCGGTCCAGCTTCATGGGGAACCCATCCGGTTCGAGGGCGAGGAACGGAAAACGACAGCAGAAAATTCTGCTGATCGGACCAAGCCAGCTTAGCATGCGCCGCTTGCCTGTCGATGCCCAAGACGTGGTTCTCCAACAGAACAAAGCATCATGTCTTCCGGCAACGACAGAAGATAATGCCGTTGAATCGGCCAATGCAGCGCCTCCCGATCCGCGTGGCATGGCTAGATGGCGCAACGCCGAAATCGGAGATCCTCCCAATGCCAGCCCCATTGCAAACCATAGCGTCCTCCCCGAACCTGCCCGAACAGGCGGACGTCGTCGTGATCGGCGGCGGCATCGTCGGCGTCTGGGCGGCCTACTATCTGGCCCGGCGCGGACTGTCGGTGGCCTTGGTGGAGAAGGGGCAGGTCGGGGCGGAGCAGTCCAGCCGCAACTGGGGCTGGTGCCGGCAGCAGAACCGCGACGCGCGGGAACTGCCGATGGCGACCAAGAGCCTGGATTTGTGGGAGCGCTTTGCCGCCGAAAGCGGCGAGGACACCGGCTTCAGCCGCTGCGGCCTGCTCTATCTCAGCAATGACGACCAGGAATTGGCGGGCTGGGCGCGCTGGCGCGATTTCGCCCGGACGGTCGGCGTCACCACCCACATGCTGAACGGCGCCGAAGCCGCCGAGCGCGGCCGGGCCACCGGACGGCCCTGGAAGGGCGGCGTCTTCTCGCCGTCGGACGGCATCGCCGATCCGGCCCGCGCGGCTCCCACCGTGGCGCGGGCGATCATGAAGCTGGGCGGCACGGTGCATCAGGGCTGCACCGCGCGCGGGCTGGAAACCAGCGGCGGGCGGGTCTGCGGCGTCGTCACCGAAAAGGGCACGATCCGCACCAAGCTGGTGGTCCTGGCGGGCGGGGCCTGGGCGTCCTCCTTCTGTCACCAGATCGGCGTGCGTTTCCCGCTCGCCTCCATCCGCTCGTCGATCCTGTCGGTCGGCCCCAGCCCCACCGGTCTCCCCGACGCTCTGCACACCGCCGCGGTATCGGTCACCCGGCGCGGCGACGGCGGCCACACTCTGGCGATCAGCGGACGCGGGCGCGTCGATCCGACCATGCAGCAGATCCGCTTCGCGCCGCAATTCATGCCGATGTTCACCCGGCGCTGGCGCAGCCTGATGCCCGGCGGGCTGGAGGGGATGCGCTCCGGCCACGAGACACTGCGGCGCTGGCGGCTCGACCGCCCGACGCCGATGGAGCGGGTGCGGGTGCTCGACCCCACCCCGGACCGCAGCACCATCCGCCTCACCCACGAACGGGCCATGGCGCTGCTGCCCGGCCTAAAGGGCGCGCCGATCACCGCCGCCTGGGGCGGCTACATCGACAGCACGCCCGACGGGGTTCCCGCCATCGGCGAGGTCGGCAGCCTGCCCGGCCTGATCCTGGCGGCGGGCTTCAGCGGCCACGGCTTCGGCATCGGCCCCGGCGCCGGCCACCTGATCGCCGACCTCGTCACCGATCAGGCGCCGATCGTCGATCCCAAGCCCTACCATCCCGACCGCTTCGCCGGATTCTCCACCGGCAAGGTCGCCGATTTCTGACCGAAGGCAGAGCCGTCAGGTGCCGCCCGGCTCCAGCGCGCGGGCGGCCCGGCGCAGGCAGTCGCGCATCAGGTCGTGGCTGCCCGACAGCGGGCGCTCCTTGCTGGTCAGGATGGCGATGGGCACGCGGATGCCGGGGCGGAAGGGCCGCTGGACGATGCCGGAGAACTGGTTCCACGGCAGAAGCCCGTCGACGACCGCCACGCCGATCCCCTCGCGCACGAAGGGCAGCGCGGTGATCGACAGGTCGATTTCCACCGCCGGGGCATAAACGCCGCCCTCCGCCTCGACCGCCCCGGCCAGCAGCCGGCCGGGCAGCGTGTCCACGCGGTAGGAAATCAGCGTTTCCTCCACCAGATCGGCAAATCCGACCTCGGCATGCCGGGCCAGCCGATGTCCCTCCGGCATCAGGCAGATCAGTTCGGCATGGCCCACCGTTTCGACGTGAAGATCGTGGTGGGGCATGTCGTTCATCGCCACCCCCAGCAGAACATCGCCGCTGCGCAGCATGTCCAGGATGTTGGTCATCGGGGCGACCAGCGACCGCACGACGATGTCGGGATGCGCCTCGCGGAAGGCGGTCAGCGCCTTTGGAACGATGGACATCGAGGGCGGGGCCGAGGCGGCGAGACGGACCAGACCGGTGCGGCCATGGCGCATGTCGACCGTGCGCCGGCGCAAGGCGCCGAGTTCCGCAAAGATCCGCTCTGCCTCCGGATACAGCTCGTTGGCCTCCTGCGTCGGGACCAGACGCCCGCGCACCCGGTCGAACAGCTTGAATCCGAGTTGATCTTCGGCGTGCAGCAGAATCTGGCTCAATGCCGGCTGCGAGATGTTCAGCATCGCCGCCGCCCCGGTCACGGTTCCACAGCGCATCAGCATGCAGAAGACTTCGAGTTGGCGGGCTTGCATTCACGATCCTGGATGCTGGCGGAGTGGGAGGGAGGCGGCAAAGCCCGGCCACGACTATAGCGACCCGCACACCTCAGGTGAGCAGCAATTCGGCATCCATTCCCTCGCCGTCGCCGTTCCCGCGCAAGACGTCCAGGAATCGCTCAAGCACCAGATTCGGCTGGGCGCCCTTCTTCGTCACCACCTGGAACTCCAGGGCATGATGGAAGGTGTCGGGCAGCAGCGCCCGCATCATGCCGCGCTCCACCCATTGCCGGGCATAATGGATGGGCAGGAAACCGACATAGCATCCGGTGAGGATCAGGAACGCCACCCCTTCGCGGTCGGTGGCCGTCGCGGTGTTGTTCAGCTCGTGCGGAAGCTGCGCCTGGGTCGGTGCCACGGCGTCGGCCGCCTCCACCGCCCCGCGCGTCATCGCTCCTTCGGGACGGTCGAACAGCGGATGACCGTCGCCGCAATAGAGCAACGACTCCTCCTGGTAAAGCGGAAGACCGGCCAGCCCGGGCAGACCTCTGCGGACCGGGACGACGCCGACGTGCAATTGCCCGTCCAGCACGCCCCGTTCGATCTCGTTGGGGGGAATCATGCGGATGTTGACACGCACCTCCGGCGCCAGCCGCTTCAGTCCACGCAGGGCATGCGTCACCCGCATCTGCGGCATGGTGACGAGGTTGTCGGTGATCCCGATGTTCAGCTCGCCGCGCAGGCGGCCGTGAAGGGTGTTGATCTCGCTGCGGAAACTTTCCGTACTGGCCAGCAGGCGCAGCGTCGCCTCATAAGCCAGATGCCCTTCGTCGGTCAGCCGGAAGCCCGCCCGCCCGCGCCGGCAGAGCGTGAGGCCAAGCCGCCGCTCCAGGTCCGCCATGTGCTGGCTGATCGCCGCCCGGCTGATATTCAGCTCCACCTCGGCGGCGGAAAAGCCGCCGCATTCGACCACCGTCCGGAACACGCGCAGAAGCCGGATGTCGGCGTCGCCGATCGGGGCCATGGGCCGGGTGGGGGGCCGGGTCGGTTTGTTCATGCTGGAACCGTGAAAAAGGTCGGCGCGATAGGTAAGCGAAAGGTTATGTGAAGTTCTTATAGTTTGGATTTAATCGCAACCACGAACCGCGCACACTCTCCCACGACAGTGCCCAAAACAAATGCGGGAGAACAGCGGATGGCCCCCCTGGACAACGATCAAGCGCAGTCGCTCAGCAAGGCTGCCGGACTGACGCGCGAGGAGCTTGACGCCTATTGGATGCCGTTCAGCGGCAACCGCCAGTTCAAGAACAACCCCCGCATGATCGTGAAGGCGGAGGGGACCTGGTATTGGGATGCCGAAGGCCGCAAGATCTACGACAGCCTGTCCGGTCTGTGGTGCAGCGGCGCCGGCCACTGCCGCCGCGAGATTTCTGAAGCGGTCGCCCGCCAGATCGCGGAGTTGGATTACAGCCCCGCCTTCCAGCACGGCCATCCGGCGGCCTTCAAGCTGGCGCACAAGCTGGCGTCGATGACCCCGGCCGGCCTCGACCATGTCTTCTTCGTCGGTTCGGGGTCCGAAGCGGCCGACACCTCGCTGAAGATGGCGCGGGCCTATTGGCGGATGAAGGGCCAGCCGACCAAGACCAAGCTGATCGGCCGGTCCAAGGGCTATCACGGCGTCAATTTCGGCGGCACCAGCCTGGGCGGCATCGGCGGCAACCGCAAGCTGTTCGGCACCGGCGTCGACGCGGACCACCTGCCCCACACCCTGCTGCCGCAGAACCTGTTCGTGAAGGGCATGCCGGAGGAAGGCGCCTTCCTGGCCGACGCGCTGGAGGAGTTGGTGGCGCTGCACGACGCCTCCAACATCGCCGCCGTGATCGTCGAACCGCTGGCCGGCTCCGCCGGCGTGCTACCGCCGCCGAAGGGCTACCTGCAGCGGCTGCGCGAGATCTGCGACAAGCACTCCATCCTGCTGATCTTCGACGAGGTCATCACCGGCTTCGGCCGCATGGGCGCCCCCTTCGGCGCCGACGCCTTCGGCGTGGTCCCGGACATCATGAACGTCGCCAAGGGCCTGACCAACGGCGCCGTCCCGATGGGTGCCGTCGTGGCGAAGCACGACATCTACCAGGCCTTCATGGACAATGGCGGGCCTGAGTACATGGTGGAGTTCCCGCACGGCTACACCTACTCCGCTCATCCGGTCGCCTGCGCCGCCGGTCTGGCCGCGCTCGACATATTCGAGCGGGAGAAGCTGTGGGAAAAGGCCGCGGCGCTGGCGCCGCACTTCGAAGACCTGATCCATGGGCTGAAGGGGCTGAAGAACGTCGCCGACATCCGCAACTATGGCCTGACCGGCGCCGTCACCATCGCCCCGCTTCCGGGCGAGCCGGCCCGCCGGCCCTACGAGATCGGCGAGAAGTGCTGGAAGGCCGGCTATTACGTCCGCTTCGGCGGCGACACGCTCCAGTTCGGCCCGCATTTCCACAGCGAACCGGCCGACCTCGACCGCCTGTTCAACGTCGTTGCTGATGCCATCCAAGCGACGGCGTAAGGGCGCCACAGGCGAAGCCCCCTCCCTCCCACGGCTTCGCCGCGGGTCCCTCCCTCCCCCGCTTCGCGGGAGAGGGGGGATTCGCATAACGGCGGCAGTTCCCTCTCCCACCGCAGGTGGGGGAGGGTTAGGGAGGGGGCACTCGCACTCCGCACTCCGCACTCCATAATCTCCCCCAGGACACGCCCCATGACCATCGTTGCCCACCTGATCGGCGGCAAGACCGACGCGCCCGCCGGCACCCGGACCGCCGACATCGTCAATCCCGCCACCGGCGACGTGGCCGGACAGGTCGCCCTGGCGTCGCGTGCCACGGTGGAAGAAGCCATTGCCGCCGCCGAGGCCGCCTTCCCAGCGTGGCGGGCCACGCCGCCGGCCAAGCGCGCCCGCGTCATGTACCGCTTCAAGCAGTTGCTGGAGGAAAATGCCGAGCGCATCTGCGCCCTCATCACGGCGGAACACGGCAAGGTCCTGGACGACGCCTTCGGCGAGCTGACCCGCGGCATCGAGAATGTCGAATATGCCTGCGGCGTGCCGGAATTGCTGAAGGGGGAGTTCTCCAAGAATGTCGGGCCGGCCATCGACAGCTGGTCGGAGTTCCAGCCGCTGGGCGTCGTCGCCGGCATCACGCCCTTCAACTTCCCGGCAATGGTCCCGCTGTGGATGTACCCCATCGCCATCGCCTGCGGAAACACCTTCGTCCTGAAGCCGTCGGAGCGCGACCCCAGCTCCGCCCTCTACATCGCCCAGCTGGCCCTGGAGGCCGGGCTGCCGCCGGGCGTGCTGAACGTCGTCAATGGCGACAAAGAGGCGGTGGACACGCTGCTGACCGACCCGCGGGTGCAGGGCGTCAGCTTCGTCGGTTCCACCCCCATCGCCGAGTATGTCTATTCGACCGCCAGCGCCAATGGCAAGCGGGTGCAGGCGCTGGGCGGTGCCAAGAACCACGCCATCGTCATGCCCGACGCCGACCTGGACAATGCGGTCAGCGCGCTGATGGGCGCCGCCTACGGCTCCTGCGGCGAGCGCTGCATGGCGATCTCCGTCGTCGTCGCGGTGGGCGACGAGGTGGCCGACCGGCTGAAGGACAAGCTGTCGGTGGCGCTCCGCGACCTGAAGGTCGGCGCCGGCACCTCCGCCGGCTGCGAGATGGGTCCGCTGGTCACCCGCGCCCATTATGAGAAGGTGAAGGCCTATGTCGACCAAGGCATCGCCGAGGGCGCCGAACTGGTGGTCGACGGCCGCGGGCTGGTGGTGCCTGGGCACGAGAACGGCAACTTCCTGGGCGGCTGCCTGTTCGATCGCGTCACCCCGGACATGACCATCTACCGGGAAGAGATCTTCGGCCCGGTGCTGTGCCTAGTCCGGGTCAAGACGATGCAGGAAGGCATGGACATGATCGACGCCCACGAATACGGGAACGGCACCTGCCTGTTCACCCGCGACGGCGAGGCCGCCCGCTATTTCAGCGACATGATCAAGGTCGGCATGGTGGGCATCAACGTGCCGCTGCCGGTGCCGGTCGCCTACCACAGCTTCGGCGGCTGGAAGCGGTCGCTGTTCGGCGATCTGTCGGCCTATGGCCCGGATGGCGTGCGCTTCTACACCCGGCGCAAGACCATCACCCAGCGCTGGCCGACCGGCGGGATCCGCGAAGGCGCCCAGTTCGCCTTCCCATCGATGAAGTAAAAGGCATGAAGTAAAACGCGCCCTTTGTGATGACGCCGGTGCCGATGAAGGCACCGGCGCCGGCGCAATCTGGCGTGTGGCGTCCCTAGCGGTGAATTCCGGCGCGCGGCTCACGGTGGAGACCGTCAACCGGCTTGGCATGTGCCGACGTCCTTGCCATCTCGGCCAGCAGCTTGGCCGTCGCGACGGCGAGCTGGTTCTGCGTGTATGGCTTGGCAAGCCGCGGCAGGTCGGCCACGACGCCCTCCGGCAGATCGGCGTATCCCGTCGCCAGCAGAACCGGCAGGTCCGGAGCCATGGCACGGGCCGCCTGGGCAAGCTCGACCCCGGTCATGCCGGGCATCGCATAGTCCGTCAGCAGCAGGTCGACCGCCTGCCCGCTGCGCAGAAGCTCCAACGCTTCGACACCCGATCCCGCTTCGATGACCGTGTGCCCAAGGTCGGCCAGCATATCGACGGTGCTCATGGCGATCAGCGCGTCGTCGTCGACCACGAGGACCACGGCGGGAGACACGTCGGCCGCCGGGGCCGGCGGCAACTCGGCCGCCTGGGCCGGCATCGTCGCCTTCGGCAGCCACAGCTCGACAAGCGCCCCCTGGCCCGGAACGCTCGACAGCCGGAACGCGCCGCCGGACTGCACCGCCAAGCCATGAACCATCGACAACCCCAGCCCGGTGCCTTTACCGATGCCCTTGGTCGAGAAGAACGGCTCGATCGCCCGCGCAAGCGTTCCCTCGTCCATCCCTGTGCCGGTGTCCCGCACGCTCACGTAGGGGTAGGAACCGGACGGCAGTCCGGAAGCGACGGGTACCGGCACCTCGTCCACCGTCACGGTGAGCGTGCCGCCGTCGGGCATGGCATCGCGGGCATTCACGGCGAGATTCAAGATCGCCAGTTCAAGCTGGTTGGGATCGATCAGCGCCGGTACCGTCGCAGGTCGGGCGTCGATGCGGATGACGACGCGCGGGCCGACCGAACGCTCCAAGAGCGTTTTCATGCCGTCCAGCAACCCGGTCAGGTCCACCGCCTGCGGCTGCAGATCCTGCCGACGGGCGAAAGCCAGAAGCCTTTGGGTCAGTGTCGCTCCGCGCTGAGCCCCCTGCATGGCGCCATCGAAAAGACGCTCCGTCGTCGGGTCGGCGGGAAGGCGTTTGCGCAGCAGCTCCAGATTACCGAGAACGGCCATCAACAGATTGTTGAAGTCGTGCGCGACACCGCCGGTAAGCTGGCCGAGAGTCTCCAGCTTCTGCGTCTGGCGCAGCTGCTCTTCGGCGCGCTCGCGGTCGCGGATCTCGTCGCGCAGCTGGTCGAGCGTCGCCGCCAGTTCCCTGGTGCGTTCCTGCACTTTGGATTCCAGCGTCTCGGTCAGGCGCTGCAAAGCCTCCTGTGCCGCTTTCTGATCGCTTATGTCCACGATGACGGCGAGTGCTCCGGCCGCTTTGCCGGTGGAGTCCCGCACAGGCACGCCGCTGACACGGGTCCAGACCGGCTGTTCGCCGGTGGAACGATAAATGAATTCCATACCGCTGACTGTCTCACCGCGCAGGGCGCACGCACCGGGAAAGCGGTCGCGTGACA
Source organism: Azospirillum sp. Sh1 (assembly GCF_008365135.1). Classification (NCBI taxonomy): domain Bacteria; kingdom Pseudomonadati; phylum Pseudomonadota; class Alphaproteobacteria; order Rhodospirillales; family Azospirillaceae; genus Azospirillum; species Azospirillum sp. Sh1. The sequence goes on from NZ_VTTK01000009.1 coordinate 89,760, forward strand.
GAAGACGGCCCTGCGCATCATAAGTGATCCAGCTCTCCTCACCGTCCGGCCGCCGGGAAGGGATGACACCGTCCGGAAGAAAGCGCCGGAATGCCGGATTGGACAGAATGGTCCGGCCGTTCCGGTCCATCAGGTTGACGCCCACCGGCAGGTGCTCCACCAGCGTTTCGAAGCGTGCCCGTTCGTCGGCGAGGTCCGCCAGCAGACGCTCGCGCTCCACGAGCCGCGCCCTCGCCTCATACTGCCTGCGCCGGCCGCGCAGGCAGGTCCGCACGACGCTGATCAGGGTGGTCGGGTGGAAGGGGCGCTCCACGAAGGTCACGTTGCCCAGCAGTTCGGTCAGGCGCGCCGCCTCCGGCGTGCGTTCGGCGCCGGCGCCCCGCAAGGTGAGCAGAATGACGGGAAGGTCCGACCATGGCGGCTGTGCGCCGATCCAGGCGACAAGACCCTGGAGGTCGGCGGTGCGCACCGCCTCTTCCGCAAGGATGAGCAGGCCGGCTCCGTCTTCCAGCGCCGCACAAAGCGCCGGCAGGTCGGGACAGGCGTGCGCGGCGATGCCGACCTCGCCCAACAAGGCGGAGGCGACGGTGGAATCCCGTCCATGCGGCGCCAGGATCAGCGCGCGCTCCGTGGTGGCGGACTCGCTCAAGCCGGATCGTCCTGCAGCAAAGGCCCGCCTTGGCCGACATAGATCGGCACGCCGCGCAGTACCCCCTGGAACTCGTCCAGCGGCGGCCCCAGGCTGATGCCCCTGTCGTTGACCCGGTACTCGCGGATCGTGTCCTCGTGCGGACCGGCCCGCTTCTTGATCACCGAGATCGCCCGCCGGACACGGCCCAGCGCCTCGAAATAGCGCAGCAGCACGACGGTATCGGCCAGATAGGTGACATCGACCGGAGACTGCATGTCACCGATCAGGCCGTGCTGCGCGATGGTGAGGAAGGTCGTCACGCCCTGGCGGTTCAGGTACAGCAGCAATTCATGAAGATGCAGGACCAGAAGCTGCTCTTCCGGCATCGCCGCCTGATAGCCGTTGAGGCTGTCGATCACCACGGTGCGGATTTGGTGGTCGTCGACGCAGGCGCGGACCCGGTAGGTGAACTCGCCGGGCGCCAGTTCCGCCGCATCCACCTGCTCGATGATCAGGCTGCCGCTATCCCGCATGGCTTCAAGGTCGAAGCCCATCGCCCTGGTCCTGGCGAACAACAGGCCAAGCTCCTCGTCGAACACGAACAGCGCAGCCCGCTCCCCCCGCGCGACGGCGGCCACCGTGAACTGAATCGCCAGCAGCGACTTTCCGGTCCCCGCCGGGCCGATGATGAGAGCGCTCGATCCGCGCTCCATGCCGCCACCCAGCAGCGTGTCGAGTTCGGCGATGCCGCTGGCCAGACGCTCTCCGGCGAAGCCGGTTCGATATTCGGCGGCGATCAGCCGGGGGAACACTTTGAATCCGCCGGTGGTGATCGTGCAGTCGTGGAAGCCGCCCCGATATGCCTGCCCTCGGTACTTGAGCACCCGCAAGCGCCGCCGCTCGGCGCCATAGGCCGGCGTCAGCATCTCCAGGCGGATCACGCCATGCGCGATGCTGTGGACCGTCTTGTCCATGGTGTCGGTGGTCAGATCGTCGAGCAGCAGCACGGTGGCGCCGTGGCGGGCGAAATAATGCTTGAGGGCGAGGATCTGGCGCCGGTATCGCAACGAACTCTGGGCCAGCAGCCGGATCTCCGACAGGCTGTCCAGGACGATCCGCATCGGCTTGCTCCCCTCGATCGCCTCGAACATCAGCTTGGTCGTCTCGCCGAGTTCGAGATCGGAGGAGTAGAGCAGACTCTGCTGGTGCGCCACGTCGAGCAGGCTCTCCGGCGGAACCAGCTCGAACACCGTGATCTCCTCGCCGAGCGTCCAGCCGTGCGCGGCCGCAGCGACGCGAAGTTCGCCCTCGGTTTCCGACAGGGTGATGTAGAGTCCGGGTTCACCGGCCGCCGCGCCGTCCAGCAGGAACTGCAGGGCAATGGTGGTCTTGCCGGTGCCGGGGCTGCCCTCGAGCAGGAAGACACGGTCGCGGGCGAGGCCACCGGCCAGGATGTCGTCAAGCCCGGCAACACCGGTACGCGCCTTGTGCGGCTGTTCAGAGGATGCGGCCATGGCGGGCTGGGATTTCCGTCTTGAAGGGGTCGGGCAGCGCATGCGCCGGTTGAGAATCTGGCTGGAAGCGGGCGGGTATGCCGCAGAGCCGGGCCGACCGGGCTGCCATCCCGGACGCGATGGCAGCGGTGGCTGGACGCGCGCAGCGGAGAGTCCGGCGCACGATTGCCCGGCCATCAATCGCAAAGTCCTGACCTGCCCCGGCCACCATCAGCCAAAGCCTGGGCAACACGGGGTTGCGACGCACGGCACCGGGGCGAGGTGGAGGATCAACGGACCGAGATAATTCTGCACACAGCGATCCTGACCGTTAAATGCGGTCGTCCAAATCTAATGCGCCGCGCGGCAGGCTGCAGCCTGGGCTATCCTCATCGACCCTTCGGCATAGTCCAATCGATCGGGCACAGCCTTCGCGCCCTGCCCCGGTCAGCCGGGAAGGTCGAGGCGTTCGTGGGTTTCAAGATCGGGGGAAAGATCCTTCACCGCGCCGATCAGGAACTCCTTGTTCCCCTCCGGTCCGGTGATCGGGCTTTCGGTGATGTCCAGCACGCGCCAGCCCGGAAGAGCATCCAGCCATTTGCGGATGCGGACGCAAACCTCCTGGTGCAGTTCGGGTTCGCGCACCACGCCGCCCTTGCCGACGCGGCCCTTGCCGACCTCGAACTGCGGCTTGATGAGGGCGACCAGCCGCCCGCCCGGCACCACGAGGGCCAGTGCCGCCGGCAGCACGATCTCCAGACCGATGAAGCTGGCGTCGCACACCACCAGGTCGACCGGGTCCGGAATCTCGGCCATGGTCAGGTGGCGGGCATTGGTCTTCTCCAAAACCACCACGCGCGGATCGTTGCGCAGCTTCCACGCCAACTGGCCATGACCGACATCGACAGCATAGACCTTGGCGGCACCGCGGGTCAGCAGCACGTCGGTGAAGCCACCGGTGGAGGCGCCGACATCGACCGCGGTCAGTCCGGTGGGGTCGATGGCGAAGACGTCCAGCCCTTTTACCAGCTTCAGCCCGCCGCGCGACACCCAGGGATGGTCCTGCCCCTTGACCGCCAGCGGGGCTTCCGCCGCGATGAGGTCGCCGGCCTTGTCGATGCGCTTCGTCTCGGAATAGACCAGCCCGGCCAGGATCAGCGCCTGCGCCTTGGCGCGGCTTTCCGCCAGCCCGCGCTCCACCAGCGCCACGTCAACCCTCACCCGTGCCATGCCGTCGCCCTTCGCTCGCTCGTGACGGCGCATTCCTGACGCGGAACCGCCGCAAGGGCAAGCCCCGGTTCCAGGCGGCAGCCGGCCGGGCGTCAGGCCGGCGGGAAATCCACCGACACGCGGGTGCCATAGGGGCTGCTGTCCGCCGTCAACCGGCCACGCAGTTGGCCGACGAAGGCGCGCACCACCTTCAGCCCCAGCGTCGACGCACGGGCAACGTCCAGGCCCTGCGGCAGGCCGATACCGCGGTCGACGACCTCCAGATGGATGCGGCCGCCTTCACCACGGCCAAGCCGCACGTCGATGTCGCCGGGCACTCCTGCGGGAAAGGCGTGGCGCGCCGCGTTGCCGACCAGCTCGCTGACGATCAGGCTGAAGGGAATGACCGACTCCATCGGCATCTCGGTCGTCTCGGCCGTGACCTTGACGCGGTGGGCGCCGGGCAGCGTCGCCTCAAGCTCCTGGCACAGTTCGCGCAGATGGACCGCCATGTCGACGGTGCCGGCCCGCAGGGCGCCGTGGGTGCGCTGGTGGGCCTGGGTGACGATGCCGACCCGTCCGCCGGCGCTCTGCAGGGCGCGGCGGACCTCGGGATCCTTGCTCGACAGGGTCTGCAGGGTCAGCAGGCTGGAGACCAGCTGCAGCGTGTTCTTCAGCCGGTGGCTGACGTCGCGCAGCCGCCGGTCATGCTCGGCCGCCGACTCCGGCGTCTCCTCGGCAGTGACGATCAGGGCGCGGACGACGCCGTTGACCCCCAGCAGCGGGGTGACCCGCACATCCCAGAACCGCTCGCCATCGGTGGTGCGGTCACTGGCGGCCCGGTTGCGCTGCGGCTGGCCTGTCCGCCGCGCCTCGATCAGCATGGACAGCGACAGGGCTGGAAAACGCTCCGTCAGGTTGGTTCCCGCGATCGCGCCCAGCGCCCGGAAGGCGGCGTTGGCGAAGGCGCAGCGGTCACCCTCCCCCTCCACCAGGGCGGTGGGTGTCGGCGTCTGATCCAGCAGGCTGCGCAACATCGCAGGATCGTCGATGCCGACGCCGCCGGCCGCAACGTCGGCGCCGGCCGCCCGATCCGCTCCCGGATCGGTGCCGAACTCCGCGTTGCGGTATGCCGTGACCGCCATGATGTGCGCCATCGCCCCTGACCTCGTATCCATCCGCTGCCGCAGGCTCTTCCCCCGTTGCCCGGGGGCTACCATTCCAGCTTGGGAAGTGTAAGGCGTCGCTTGCGCTCCATACCAGTCCAACAACCCGAAAGGCCGCTAGACAAATGGCATTACGCCGTTTGGATGCCCTCGGCGAATGGGTGAAGGAATCGGCGGTCAGGCCCGCGCCGCAGCGCTCTCGATCCCCAGCGCCTGCAGCGCGGTGCGGACGATTTGCTGAGCGGTCAGGCCGGCGGTCTCATACTGTTTCGCCGGCGAGTCGTGGTCGAGATAGAGGTCGGGCAGAACCATCGGCCGGATCTTCAATCCGCCGTCGAGCAGCCCGGCCGTCGCCAGGAACTGCAGCACGAAGCTGCCGAAGCCGCCGACCGATCCCTCCTCGATGGTGATCAGCACCTCGTGCTCCAGCGCGAGCCGGCGGACCAGATCCTCGTCCAACGGCTTGGCGAAGCGGGCGTCGGCCAGGGTGGTCGACAGGCCGCGCGCCGCCAGCTCCGCCGCGGCGCGCCGGGCCTCGCCCAGGCGGGTGCCATAGCTGAGGATGGCGATCTTGGTGCCTTCCTGCAGGATGCGGCCCTTGCCGATCGGCAGCAGGCTGCCGCGTTCCGGCAGTTCCAGCCCCACGCCCTCGCCGCGCGGGTAGCGCAGGGCGGAGGCGCGGTCGTCGATGGCGGCCTGGGTCGCCACCATGTGCATCAGTTCCAGCTCATCCGCCGCCGCCATCAGGACGATGTCGGGCAGGCAGCCGAGATAGGCGGTATCGAAGGACCCGGCATGGGTCGCCCCGTCCGCGCCAACCAGCCCGGCGCGGTCCAGCGCGAATCGCACCGGCAGATGCTGCAGCACCACGTCATGGATGACCTGATCGTAGGCACGCTGCAGGAAGGTCGAATAGATGGCGCAGAAGGGCTTGAACCCCTCCGTCGCCATGCCGGCGGCGAAGGTCACCGCATGCTGTTCGGCGATGCCGACGTCGAAGCAGCGGTCGGGGAAGCGCTCCCCGAACAGGTCCAGCCCGGTGCCCGACGGCATGGCGGCGGTGATGCCGACGATGGTCGGGTCGGCCGCCGCCTCGGCGATCAGGCTCTGGGCGAAGACGCGGGTGTAGGTCGGGGCGTTGGACTTCGGCTTTGACTGGGTGCCGGTCACCACGTCGAACTTGGCGACGGCGTGCAGCTTGTCGGCCGACTCCTCCGCCGGGCCATAGCCCTTGCCCTTCTTGGTGACGACGTGGATCAGCACCGGCTTGTCGTCGTCGGCGTCGCGGACGTTCTGCAGCACCGGCAGCAGGTGGTCCAGGTTGTGACCGTCGATCGGGCCGATGTAGTAGAAGCCCAGCTCCTCGAACAGGGTGCCGCCGGTGACCATGCCGCGGGCATATTCCTCCGCCCGGCGGGCGGCGTTGCGCAGCGGACGCGGCAGCTGGTCGGCGATCTCCTTCGCCAAGTGGCGCAGCGACAGGTACGGCTTGGACGAGATCAGCCGCGACAGATAGGCGCTCATCGCACCCACCGGCGGGGCGATCGACATGTCGTTGTCGTTGAGGATGACGATCAGCCGCGACTTGGTGGAGGCCGCGTTGTTCATCGCCTCGTACGCCATACCGGCGCTCATGGCGCCGTCGCCGATCACGGCGATGACGTTGCGCCGCTCCCCCTTCATCTTGCTGGCGACCGCCATGCCGAGACCGGCGGAGATGGAGGTGGAGCTGTGGCCGGCGCCGAAGGGATCGTATTCGCTCTCCGACCGCTTGGTGAAGCCGCTCAATCCCCCGCCCATGCGCAGCGTGCGGATGCGGTCACGCCGCCCGGTCAGGATCTTGTGCGGATAGCACTGGTGCCCGACGTCCCAGATCAGCCGGTCATAGGGCGTGTCGAAGACGTAATGCAGCGCCACCGTCAGCTCGACCACCCCCAGCCCGGCGCCGAGATGGCCGCCGGTCACCGATACGGCGTCCACGGTCTCGGTGCGCAACTCGTCTGCGAACTGGCGGAGCTGCTCGGGCTTCAGGGCCCGCAGCTTGGCTGGCGTCGGACAAAGGTCGAGCAGCGGGGTCTTGGTGGAGGTCACGTCGTGATGGTCCTCAAAGCTCTGGTCAGGCGCGGCGCGCGACGACGAAGTCGGCAACGGCCTTCAACATATCGGCACGCCCATCGAAAATGTCCAAGTGCTGCGATGCCTGATGGGACAGCATTTCCGCCTGGGCGCGGGCGCGGTCGCGGCCGAGGATCGAAACGAAGGTCGCCTTCCCGGCCTGGGCGTCGCGGCCGACGGTCTTTCCGGTCTCTTCCGCCGTGCCTTCGACGTCCAGCAGGTCGTCGACGATCTGGAAGGCCAGCCCCATGTCGTGGGCATAGGCGCGCAGCGCCGTGCGCTGCGGCGGGTTGGCCTTGCCCAGGATGCCGCCGGCCTCGCAGGAGAAGGCGATCATCTCGCCGGTCTTCATGCGCTGCAGCCGGGTGGTGGTGCCGAGATCGAAGCTCTCATGCTCCGCGATCAGGTCCAGCATCTGGCCGCCGACCATGCCGTGGCCGCCGGCCGCCTTGGCCAGCGCCGACACCAGTTGGCAGCGGATGTTGGGATCCTCGTGAGTCGCCGGGTCGGCCAGCACCTCGAACGCCAGCGTCAGCAGACCGTCGCCGGCAAGGATGGCGGTCGCCTCGTCGAACTGGCGGTGGCAGGTCGGCCGGCCGCGCCGCAGTTCGCCGTCGTCCATCGCCGGCAGGTCGTCATGGACCAGCGAATAGCTGTGGACCATCTCCACCGCGGCGGCGGCACGGATGGCGCAGTCGGGGTTGACGCCGAACAGCGCCGCTGACTGCATCACCAGGAAGGGCCGCAGCCGCTTGCCGCCGTTCAGGCAGCCATAGCGCATGGCATCGAACACCCGCGCCTCCGCCAGATCGGTGGTCGGCAGCAGAGCGCCGATCTTCATCTCGACGGCCTGCGCGATCTCCGCCATGGCGGACTTCAATTCGGTCTGGGAAATGGTCTGCACGTCAGTCGATCCGGGCGGGTTCGGTGCCGAGGGAGCCGTCGGCGCTCACGGTGATGCGGTCGATCTTGGCCTGCGCCTCGCGCAGCTTCATCTCGCAAATGCGCTTCAGCGCCGTACCGCGTTCATAGGAGGAGATGGCGTCGTCAAGCTTGCCGCGTCCTTCCTCAAGCTGGCGGACGATCCGCTCCAGTTCGGCGAGCGCATCCTCGAAACTGAGGGCGGCGATGTCGGGCGGAATGGGAACAGCAGAGGCGGAAGGGGGCATGTCGGGCAGAACCATCGATGGAACCTCAAGCCCGCGAAGGTATGCCCCGCCCTCGCCCGGCGCAAGGCCCGAGGCACTCCCGTACCCCGGCCCTTGCGGACTATGTGCCGCCACTGTGCGGCCTATGCGTTCGGGCAGCCCCTCCCCCTTTCGGAAGAAGGGGACCGCCATTGCGCGGGGAAGGTTCCGGTCAGCAGTACATCAGTTCGCGCACATGGGCCGCACTTGCCGACGCCAATGCCCGAAGATTGTAGCCGCCTTCCAGCACCGAGACGATCCTTGCACCGCAATGGGTGCGGGCCAGTTCGCCCAGCTTGCGGGTGGCCCAGACGAAATCATCGTCGATCAGGTGCAGGCCGGCCAGCGGATCGCGCGAATGGGCATCGAACCCGGCGGAGATGATCAGCAGGTCCGGCTTGAAATGGTCGATGGCCGGCAGGATCACGTGCGTCATCGCGTGGCGGAACTCCGGCGACCCGGCCATGGCCGGCAGCGGCGCGTTGACGCAGTTGCCATACTCGCCCTTCTCCCCCGCGTCGCCGGTGCCGGGATAGAGCGGCGACTGGTGGGTGGAGCAATAGAGCATGTCGGGATCGAACTGCAGGATGTCCTGGGTCCCGTTGCCGTGATGGACGTCGAAATCCATCACCGCCACCCGCTGCAGCCCATGGGCGGCGCGGGCGTGGAAGGCGCCGACGGCGGCGTTGTTGAACAGGCAGAAGCCCATCGCCTTCTCCCGCTCGGCATGGTGGCCCGGCGGCCGGACCGCGCAGAAGGCGTTGCGCGACTGGCCGGTCGCCACCGCGTCGACCGCGGCGCAGACCGCGCCGGCCGCACGCAGCGCCGCCTCCCCCGATCCGGGCGAGACGACCGTGTCGGCATCGACGCCCGCATGCTCCACGTCGGGGATCAGCGACAGCACGCGGTCGATGTGCGACTGCGGATGCGCCCGCAGAAGCTGTTCAACCGTGGCGCGCGGCGCCTCCTGCCGTTCCAGCATGTGGAACTCCTCCGTCTCCAGCGCGGCGAGCACGGCGCGCAGGCGGTCGGAGCATTCGGGATGACCGAGACCCGTGTCGTGCTCCAGGCACGCCGGGTGGGTGAACAGGGTGGTGAACATCGATTTTTCGGTCGTTATCGTTGGTTTTCGGGCGGCGATTGCAGCGTTTCCGAAAACCATTCTTCCCGGATCGCTAATGAAAGTACAGGCTGAATCCAGGACGATTCGTCACAGCCCACTTTCGGGGACCGGGGCAATCCGTGCCCCCCTGCGATCGGGGTATAACCGGTACGGTGCAACGTCTGTTCAAGCCACGCGTTCGATGACGAAGCGCAGGATGCCGTCCTCTTCGCTGACGGACAGCAGGCGGTTGCCGGTCGCCTCGCAGAATGCGGGAAAGTCCTTGCGGGCGCCGGGGTCGGTCGCCTCCACCGTCAACGTGTCGCCGACGGCAATGGTCCTGATCGCCTTGCGCGCGCGCAAGACGGGAAGCGGGCACTGCAAGCCCTTGGTATTCAAAGGATGGTCGGTCATAGCGGAATGCTACCCGACCGGCCGGCCGGTGTCACGACGGATGCGGCGGCGCGCTTGACCCCACCATTGCGGATGATTATCGCTCACAACCGGAAGCTGATATATCTGTAGCGGCTCTGTTTCGAGATGCGAGAAAAACAGGGCTCCGCCGATGATGGCGACGCTCAAGCCGTCGCATGCGCCAAGCAGCGGCGCGGTCGCCATGCCGGATTCCCACAGGTGGACAATAGCCGTCCGATACGAATATACTAGGATACGAACATTTTTCTTTGCCTGGTCGCGCAACGACGGCTCAGGCGCAAAACGAATCGGAACGGACAGGGCGACGGTAGAGCGATGAAGATCGAGGATTTGCAGGCCAACGCCCGCCGGGCAAGTGCGCTGTTGAAGGCGATGTGCAACGAGCGGAGGCTGCTCATCCTGTGCCACTTGAGCCAGGGCGAGCGGTCGGTGGGCGAGTTGGAGGATCTGGTCGGGCTCAGCCAGTCGGCGCTGTCCCAGCATCTGGCCCGGCTGCGCAACGACAATCTGGTCCGTACGCGGCGCAGCGCCCAGAACATCTACTATTCGCTGAACGGACACGAGGCGCAGACGATCATGACGACGCTGCACGGCCTCTACTGCACGCCTGCGGCTGAGGACGCCGACAGCGACAGCCGCAGCGGCGACTCGGCCGCGGACCAGTCCGACCTGCGCACCGCCACGGCCGGCTGATCGCCGGACACCGACTTGACCGCCGCCGCCTCGTTTCGACGGGCGCAAGCCTCAGCCGCGCGCCCGCAGGGCCGCGACCGCCAGCGCCAGCCAGCCTAACATGAAGCTCCAACCGCCGGCCGGCGCCGTCATCGGCACCGGCAGCGGCCCGACGGTGCCCAGCGCGTAGAGCGTGCCGCAGAACAGCAGAATCCCAGCGACGAACAGCCATCCCGCGATCCGCAGGGCCAGTCCGCCCATCCCGCCGCTCCCGATCCGGCTCCCAAGCACCACCAGCAGCACCAGCGCCAGCGCATGCGCCATCTGATACTGCCCGGCGATGCGGAACCATTCCTGCGCCTGCGGCTGGGCGGCCAGCGCGTGGCTGGCATAGGCGCCGGTGCCGACCGCAATGGCGCCGTTCAGAGCGGCGAAGACGATCCAGATCCGGTCGATCACTCCCACGGGCATCCTTCCCTTCCTTCGCGCCACCGCCAGCCGGCGGTGCTATGCTGCCGCTTGTCTACACGCAGCCCGCCCGTGCGAGCAAGAAACGACCATGACGTCCCACACCCCCACTCCCCTGGTCAGCATCGTCACCCCCACCTGGCAGCGCGAGGAGTTCCTGCCACGCCTGCATGCCTGCATCCAGGCGCAGACCCATGGCGAGATCGAGTGGCTGGTGTTCGACGACAGCCCGCGCCCATCGGCATACCTGAAGGCGCTGGCGAACCCGCGGCTGAAATATTTCTACTCGCCCAGCCGCTATGCCATCGGCGAGAAGCGCAACATCCTGGCCGAACATGCCAAGGGATCGGTGATCGTCCACATGGACGACGACGATTTCTATGCGCCGACTTATGTGGAGCGGATGCTGGACTGGCTCGATCGGGGGCATGATCTGGTGAAGCTGTCGGGCTGGTTCCTCTACAGCGTGCCGCACCGGCGCTTCGGCTATTGGGACACGGCCCACGGCGGCTCGCACCACCGCTGGGGCCGGCAGGCCTGCAGCTATGTGGAGGCGCCGGACGCCCCGCCCTCCCCCGACAATCTCGACGGTTATGGCTTTTCCTATGCCTACCGCCGCGAGGTATGGGGGGCGGTGCGCTTCCCGGCGGTGAACGCCTGCGAGGACGCACCCTTCGTCAAGGCCGCGCGCGAACGCTTTCGCGTCGGCGCCTTCCCGGACACGGAGGGGCTGTGCCTGCACACGCTGCACGCCCGCAGCACCAGCCTGTGCCTGCCGCAGTACGAGTTGCCGCCGCTGCTGATGGATCGGCTTTTCGGCCCGGAAGCGGCCGCTTACACCTGAACGTCGAGGAACATGCCGCGGCGATAGTTGCGCGGCAGGGTCAGCACGCCGTTGACAACCAGGGCGGCCAGTTCACGCAAGCTCGGAACCCGTTGCCGTCCCTGCTGGACGACGCCTTCGGCGCGTGCGCGTGCACCGCTCGCGGCCACACGGCCACCACCGGAGTCGGGGCGGATCAGCTCGTTCGAACGTTCGCCGGTGCGTCTGGTCTCTACCATGGGAGCCATTTACCATAAATACCGCACCTGGGGAAGAGACACCGGCTGTGACAATAGCCGTTTGAACCCAGGTGGATAGCGGTCCCCGCCCACTTGCCGGCTGCCGCAGCCGTTCGGATCGCGGGCATTTGGCTCAACGCAATTTCGATAGTGGTAGGATTTCCTTTACGTTTTAAGTGCGAACATTTTGTAGACATATTATTTCGTCGGGTGCGAAGCATCCGGTCGCTCCACCCAACCGCGATCCTTGCCGAGGCACCATGACATCGGACGTCGCACGCTTCCTTGGCTTCGCATTTGCCAATGCGGATGTGCTGATCGAGGTGGATGCCCGTGGAATCATCGGCTTCGCCGCCGGCGCCTTGCAGCATGTCCTGGGAATCACCGATGCCGAACTGATCGGTCAGCCGATCGACCGCATGCTGGCGGCCGGCGACCGCGGGCTGGTGCGGCGCCTGCTGCGCACCGCCGGGTCCAACCGCCGGCTGGAGCCGCGGACGGTCGCCCTTGCCGGCGGGACGCAAGCCACGCTGTCCGGCTATCGGCTCGGCCGCTCGCCCAACGTGCAGCTGACGCTGACCCGGTCGGAAAGCAAAGGAGCCGAGGCGCCGGCCCGCGACGCGGAGACCGGGCTGCTCGACCCCGAGGCCTTCCAGGCGCAGCTGGGCGAGCGCTTCGGCGTCGACGTCGGCCAGTCGCCGCCGAAACTGACCCTCATCAAGATCGCCGACTTCGGCGAGGTCAAATCGCGGCTGGGCCCGGAACTGACGCTGCGCCTGCTGGGAGAGGTCGGGGCGCTGCTGCGCGTCCACGCCGCCGACGACACGCTGGCGACCCGGCTGGGGGAGGACCGTTTCGGTCTCGTCCACGGCAGCGACCTGTCGGCCGGCGCGCTCGCCGACGAAATCGCGGTGACCGGCGCCGGCCTGTCGCCGGACGGCCAGCCGCTGGCGTCGGAAAATCTGACGCTCGACATGTCCGCTCCCGGCCTCAGCCGCGAGGATGCCGGACGCGTGCTGATGTTCACGGTGAAGAGCTTCGCCGAGGAGACGGCCAAATTCGACATCTCCACCATGCATGACGCGGTGAAGCTGCTGGTCGACCAGACGGTGACGCGGGTGACCAGCCTGCGCACCACCCTGACCGACGACCGGCTGAAGCTGCAATTCCAGCCGATCGTTTCGCTCGCCACCCGCGGCCTGCACCATTACGAGGCGCTGGCCCGCTTCCCCAACGGCGCTCCCGGCCCGACCATCGCCTTCGCCGAGCAGATCGGCATGGTCCATGACGTCGACCTGCTGGTCTGTGAAAAGGCGCTGGAGACGCTTGCGGCCGATCCCTCCCTGCAAATTGCCGTGAACATGTCGGCGGCCTCGCTTGGCAGCGACATCTTCGTGGTCGCCTTCCAACGGCTGGTCGCCCGCGACCCGGCATTGCGCTCCCGCCTGCTGGTCGAGGTGACCGAATCGACCGGCCTGACCGACCTGCCGCGCGCCGCCCGCGTGCTGGAGGAGTTGCGCCGCACCGGCCACCGCATCTGCCTGGACGATTTCGGGGCCGGCGCGGCGTCCTTCCCCTACATCCAGGCCCTGCCGGTCGATTTCGTGAAGATCGACGGCAGCTATGTCCGCCGGCTGGGCGGCAGCCCGCGCGACGACGCCATCCTGCGCGCCATGGTCGGGCTGTGCCGGGAAATCCGCGTGCAGGTGATCGCCGAGATGGTGGAGACGCAGGACCAGGCGGCGCAGCTCAACGCCTGGGGCTTCGAACTGGCCCAGGGCTATCATTTCGGCAGGCCGGCAGACCGCCCGGCCTACAAGCCGGCCAGCCTGTTCGCCTCGCCGGCACCCGCCCGCTCCGGTCTGGCGGACGGCTGGGCCTGAGGCCGCGCCAGACTATAACCGACGCCATACGACCAAATCTTTTCCTTCCGAGTGGAATGAAAGCCGGAGCGGCGACGTTCATCGGCTCATGAGGGGACAAGATACCCCCGACACCAGGAGGACGCCGGAATGACTGGCCGCTTTGGGTTTGGATTGAAAGCCGTGGTTCTGGGCGCTCTGGTCGCCGGATCGATGCTGGGCGCCACCGTCGGCCCCGCCGCCGCCCATGACGACTGGCGCGGACGAGGCGACCATGGCCGCGAATGGTACGGCCCCGGCCGCGGCGGACCGGACTGGCGCTGGGAGCGCCCCCATCACCGTCATTGGCGCGAGCGCGGCGCCTATTACGCCCCGCCGCCCGTCGTCTACGCCCCGCCCCCGGTCGTTTACGCGCCGCAGCCGCGGGTGATCTATGCGCCGCCGCCCGTCGTCTATGCGCCGCAGCCGGTGGTTCCGGGCTTCGGTCTCAGGGTCAACATCCGCTGACGCTCCCGGCTGCCGGTACATCCGGCCCCCGGCGAAAAGGACGGCTTCCGGCGAAGCGCTCCCCGCATTATGGTGCGCCCCGTTCGGTAAAGCCGCCCCGCCGGGGCGCAGCAGCCAGGGAGACGGGTTTTGCGGGTTCTTAGCGTGTGCGCCGCGGCGGTGGGCAGCCTTTCCATCGCCTTCGGGATCGCCGGCACGGTTGCCGGTTCTGCCGATGCGGCCGAGCCCCGCCTGATGGCGGCGCTGGGCAACACCGTGCTGACGATGACCGACATCGGGCCGAAGCACACCCAGGTGTCGGTGAACGACCAGCCCGTGTTCGAGGACAAGGAGAGCGACATGCTGTCCTTCGTCGGCGCCTATTCGCTGAAGGACCGCTGGATCGCCCTGTTCCAGGCCGATACCGGCGCCAAGGACTGCCCCACCCGCTTCCGCATCCTGGAGGTCGGCGGCCCGCAGCCGCTGGTCTCCTATCCCTTCGGCTCCTGCAGCGATGCCGCCCAGGTCACCATCGACAACGATGTGCTGACGATCTCGATGCCGCAACCCGGCGGCGGGGGCGAGGCCGCCTGGACCTATCGCAACGGCAAGATCGGCCGCACCAAGTGAGCAATCGGCACGGCAGGGTTCCGCGTCCCGCACCGTGTCCCTAGATTGACGGCGGCAGGCGCAGCTTTTAAGGTCCGGACCTCCGCACATTCCCGTTCTGGGACAGGAAGTTCGCTCCATGACTGCCAGCAGCGCCAGCCGGCCCAGCCGCCGGCCCAACACTCCGCTCTTCTCCTCGGGTCCCTGCGCGAAGCGTCCGGGCTGGTCGCTCGACGCGCTGGACGGCGCGCTGCTCGGCCGCTCCCACCGCTCCAAGCCGGGCAAGGCCAAGCTGAAGGAGGTCATCGACCTCACCCGCGCGGTGCTGGGCATCCCCGGCGACTACCGCATCGGCATCGTCCCCGCCTCCGACACCGGGGCGGTGGAGATGGCGCTGTGGTCGATGCTGGGTGCCCGCGGCGTCGACATGCTGGCCTGGGAAAGTTTCGGCAAGGAATGGGTGACCGATGTCGCCAAGCAGCTGAAGCTGCCGGACGTCCGCAACCTGATCGCCCCCTATGGCGAATTGCCGGACCTGTCGGCGGTCGATTTCAGCCACGATGTCGTTTTCACCTGGAACGGCACCACCGCCGGCGTCAGGGTGGCCGACGGCGACTGGATCGCCGACGACCGCGAAGGGCTGACCATCTGCGACGCCACCTCGGCCGCCTTCGCCATGGCGCTGCCCTGGCACAAGATCGACGTCGCCACCTGGTCCTGGCAGAAGGTGCTGGGCGGCGAGGCGGCGCACGGCATGCTGGTGCTGAGCCCGCGCGCGGTCGAACGGCTGGAGAGCTTCCAGCCCGACCGGCCGCTGCCGAAGATCTTCCGCCTGACCAAGAACGGCAAGCTGATCGAAGGCATCTTCGAAGGCGACACCATCAACACGCCGTCGATGCTGTGCGTCGAGGACGCCATCGACGGCCTGCGCTGGGCCCTGTCGCTGGGCGGCCTGACCCAGCTGATCCGCCGGTCGGAGCAGAACCTGCGCATCGTCGCCGACTGGGCGGAAACCAGCAGATGGGCCGGCTTCCTGGCCAAGGACCCTGCCAACCGCTCCTGCACCTCGATCTGCCTGCGCTTCACCGATCCCGACGTGACCGCTTTGACGGAGGAGGCGCAGGCCGCCTTCGCCAAGAAACTGTCCGCCCTGTTGGAGAAGGAGGAGGCCGCCTTCGACGCCGGCTCCTACCGCGACGCGCCTCCCGGCCTGCGGCTGTGGGGCGGCGCCACGGTGGAGAACGAGGATATGGAGGCGGTGCTGCCCTGGCTCGACTGGGCCTTCGCCACCGTCAAGGCGGAGGTCCTCGGCCCCAAGCAGGGCTGAGTTCGACCAAGCGCGAGCCGGGCCGTAATCCACAGCCCTGTCCGCCCCCCTCAAAAAGCCCCACCGTGGCACAGCCGCCACGGTGGGGCTTTTTGCATGGGCTGCTCTTGTGCTTTGCAGCAAAGGATCGGGCCAGGAAACCGTTCGTACACCGCAGCATTTCTGCACCAGTGTGACCGGCCTGACGCGTGTTCCAACCTCGCAAGCTTGACCATGGTTATCCACAGAACCGTGGACAAGGTGGTGGATAAGCCTGTTGAACCATCGGTGCCGCCTGTCCCGAAACCGTCATGGAGGAAACGGGACCGATTCGCCCCCGTGGTCGCCCGACGGGCGGGGGCGGCTCCCCGGTTGAGGCACTGCCCTATCCCGAAGATGGTCTGGCAGCCTGTCGGTTGTGTCCCGACTCTTGGAAGGGATTTCCGGCGGTCCCGCTGCGGTGCGGCAACGCCGGTGCAACGAAGGAAGGGCTCGGGAACGACCATGGCGCACTACCTCATCACCGGCGGCTGCGGTTTCATCGGCTCGCATCTGGCCGACCGGCTGCTCGCCGACGGGCACCGGGTGACGATCCTCGACAACATGTCGAGCGGCCGGCTGGAGAACAAGCCGAGCGCCGCGACGCTGGTGGTGGGCGACGTCGCCGACCCCGACGCGGTGCGCGAGGCGATGGCCGGCCATTCCGGCGAAGGCGTGGACGGCGTTTTCCACCTCGCCGCCGTCGCGTCAGTGCAGAAATCACGGGAGCTGTGGGCGGAGACCCACCGCACCAACCTGCTGGGCACCGTCACCGTGTTCGAGGCGGCGCGCGACGCCAAGCGCGGCAGCCCGATCCCGGTGGTCTACGCCTCTTCCGCCGCCGTCTATGGCGACAACACCAACACCCCGCTGAAGGAGGACGAGTTGCCGCGCCCGCTGTCGGCCTATGGCGTCGACAAGCTTGGCTGCGAGATGCACGCCCGCGTCGCCTGGGCGATCCAGGGGGTGCCGACGGTCGGCTTCCGTTTCTTCAACGTCTATGGCCCGCGCCAGGACCCGTTGTCGCCCTATTCCGGCGTGATCTCCATCTTCGCCCGCCGGGTCGCCCGCGGCGAGGACGTGGAGATCCACGGTGACGGCCAGCAGGTCCGCGATTTCGTCTTCGTCGGCGATGTGGTCCGCATCCTGGCGCTGACGATGGAGCGGCGCTTCGCCGGGTCGCAGGTCTACAATCTCTGCACCGGCCGCGCGACCTCGCTGGTGATGCTGCTGGAGGTGCTGCAGGAACTGTGCAACAGCAAGGTCCGCCGCCGCCACACCGAACCGCGGGCCGGCGACATCCGCGTGTCGATCGGCGACCCGTCGCTGATGCGCTCCACCTTCGACACCATATGTCAGGTCGGCCTGCTCCAGGGCCTGAGCGCCACCCTGACCGGCCGTATGCCTTGAGGGCGGTGCCGTAGGCGGGTATGAGGGGAAGGGCACAGTCATCGAGGTGAACGAAACATGGCCCGCCGCCGATCCCTGCCCCTGCGGGCACTGTTCGTCATCCTGGCGGTCCTCGCCGTCGTCGCGGTGGCGGAGCGGGTCCACATCATCCCGCCCGGAACGCTCGACCGCCTGCTGGGGCAGGAGCCCCACCGTCCCCGCCAGCCGCGCAAGCAGGAGCAGGTAGAGCCCCCTCCTCCGGCCGTCGCCCGCGCCACCGACAAGATCGACTACGCCGAGGTCGCCCGGCAGCTCGACGGCATCCGGGTGGAGCCGGAGAAGCGACGCGGCTACGACCGCGATGCGTGGCCGCACTGGCTGGCGCTGGAGGGCGGCTGCCTGAATTCGCGCGAGAAGGTGCTGATCCGCGACTCCCGGCGTCCGGCGACGCTCGACGCCAAGGGCTGCAGCGTGAAATCCGGCGACTGGATCGATCCCTACACCGGCGAACGCTACACCGACCCGCAGGTGGTCGACATCGACCACCGAGTGCCGCTGGAGGAGGCCTATGCCAGCGGCGGCTACGATTGGAGCCGGGAGAAGCGTGCCGCATACGCCAATGACACCAGCGACCCGCTGACCCTGCTGGTTTCCAGCCGCGAGGCCAACCGCGCCAAAGGCTCCAAGGGACCGGAGGACTGGCTGCCGCCCAAGCGCGACGGCATCTGCCTCTATGTCGCCGACTGGATCCTGGTGAAGGCGCGCTGGAGCCTCAGCATGGACGAGCGGGAGCGGGTGACCGTCGGCAACATCCTGAACGACTGCCGCGCCTCCGCCGCGCAGCAGCGCTGACGCAGCCCTGCCCTGTATGGTGCATTGTTGGGCGCACCACCGGTTTCGCGCTACCGTCCGCCCGAGAATCCGCCCAAGAATCGGATGGCCGGAAATCGGGAGGGATGCATGACCCAGGACTCCAACACCCTGTGGAGGGAAGGCGCCGCCACCCTGGCGGAACGGCTGGCGAAGCGGGAGCTGTCGGCACGCGAAGCGGTCGAGGCGCATATGGCGCGGATCGCCGCGGCCGAACCGGCGCTGTCCGCCTTCATCACCGTCGCCGCCGAAAAGGCCCTGGCCCGCGCCGACGCGCTGGACGCCCGGCCGGCGCCCGTCGGTCCGCTGCATGGGATTCCGGTGGCGGTGAAGGATCTGACCGACACCGCGGGCATCCGCACCACCTACGGCTCTGCGCTCTATGCCGACCATGTGCCGGCCAGCAACGACATCGCGGTTGCGCGGATCGAGGCGGCGGGCGGCATCGTCATCGGCAAGACCAACACACCGGAGTTCGGCTTCGGCGCCATCTGCCGGAACCGCCTGTATGGACCGACCCGCAACCCGGCCGATCCGGCTTTGACCTCCGGCGGGTCGAGCGGCGGGTCGGCGGCGGCGGTCGCGGTCGGCATGGTGCCGCTGGCGCACGGCACCGACTATGGCGGGTCGGTGCGGATCCCGGCCAGCTTCTGCGGCATCGCCTCCATCCGGCCGACTCCGGGGCTGATCCCGGCGCCCGGCCGCGCGCTGGGCTGGGACACGCTGGCGACCCATGGCGTGCTGGCCCGCGACACCGCGGATTGCGCCCTGCTGTTGTCGGCGATGGCCGGCAGCGACCTGCGCGACCCGACCTCCCTGTTCGGCGACCGCGATGACGGATCGGAGACGCGGCTGGGCGCCACCGCCGATTTCGGCGTCGCCACCGTCTCCCAGGCGGTGCGGGAGCGCTTCGCCGAAGCGGTCGACCGGCTGGAGCGGGCCGCCGGGCCGGTCGCGCGCCGCCATCCCGACTGCGGCGACGCCATGGCGACCTTTCGCACCCTGCGCGCCGCCCAGACCCGCCACGCCTTCGGCCCGATGCTGGCAAAACATGGCGAGGCGCTGACCGAAACCATCCGCTGGAACATCGAGGCCGGCGCCGGCATCACCGCCGACGCCTATCTGGAGGCGCAGGCCGCCCGCACGGCGCTCTACCGCCGCTTCGTCGCGCTGTTCGAGGAGATCGACGTGCTGGCCGCCCCGGCCTGCGGCGTGCTGCCCTGGCCGAACGAGGACGGCGAGGTGACGGCGATCGACGGCCGGCCGGTGGAGTCCATCCTCGACTATCTCGGCGTCACCGCCATCGTCACGCTCATCGGCTTCCCCGTGCTGACCCTGCCCGTCGGCGGTCCGGATGGCGGTGACGCGCTGCCCTTCGGCATCCAGCTGATCGCACGGCCGGGCGAGGAACGCCGCCTGATCCGCCTGGGCCGCATGCTGGAGCGGGAGGCAGGGTTCACCCACCGCTGGGCCGCCGCCTGGGCTCCCTGACCGGGCACCTGCCGCCGGGACGCGATCCGCGGCAGGTGACAGCGAATTCATGCCTTTGGCGCGGCAAAGGGTGGTAATCGGCACACCATGTGCTGACCGCTTGCGAGTGCCCGACCGATGCCCGCGCGTGCATACCATCCGCCCGCTCCCACCGGACGCCTGTCCGCCGCCCGCCATTTCCTGTCCGACGTCTGGCGCCTGACCAGACCCTATTGGTCGTCGGAGGAGAAATGGGCGGCGCGCGGCCTGTTGGCGGCGATCGTCGTTCTCAATCTGGCGGCGGTGTTCATGGAGGTCTGGTTCACCCAGATCAACGCCGACATCTTCAACGCGCTGCAGGAGAAGGACCAGAGCGGCTTCATCCATGCCCTGCTGGTGTTCGGCGGGCTGGCGCTGGTGTTCATCGCGGTGGCGGTCTATCGCCTCTATCTGAACCAGATGCTGCAGATCCGCTGGCGCCGCTGGCTGACCGAACGCTATCTCGGCGATTGGCTGGAGAACCAGACCTATTACCGTCTGCAGTTCGCCAACACCGGCACAGACAACCCCGACCAGCGCATCGCCGAGGATCTGCGCGGTTTCGTTCAACTGACCCTCAGCCTGTCGCTGGGCTTCCTGACCAATCTGGTCTCCTTGGTCTCCTTCCTCGCCATCCTGTGGAGCCTGTCCGGGTCGGTCACGATCCCATGGCTGGACATCGACCTTCCCGGCTACATGGTGTGGGTGGCCCTGGTCTATGCCGTCGCCGGCACATGGATCACCCACAAGATCGGCAGGCCGCTCGCCCGGCTCAGCTTCGACCAGCAGCGTTACGAGGCCGACTTCCGCTTCGCCCTGGTCCGCCTGCGCGAGAATGCCGAGAGCGTCGCCCTGCAACAGGGCGAGACGCAGGAGGCGCGCGGTTTCGGCGACCGCTTCGCCCGCGTCGTCGCCAACTGGTGGTCGCTGATGCGCACGCAGAAGCGGCTGGTCTGGTTCACCTCCGCCTACGGGCAGATCGCCGTCATCTTCCCGCTGCTGGTCGCCGCCCCGCGCTATTTCAGCGGCGCCCTGCCGCTGGGATCGCTGATGCAGACCTCCCAGGCCTTCGGGCAGGTGCAGGGATCACTGTCCTGGTTCATCGACGCCTACGTGAACCTCGCCGACTGGCATGCCACCACCAGCCGTCTGACCGGCTTTCACCATGCGGTTCAGACGGTGCGCGCCGCCGGCCGCGACAATGCGGGGGTGGAGCGCACGGCGGCCATGGACGGCGCCCTGACGCTGGACGGGCTGGCCCTGACCCTGCCCACCGGCGGCACGCCGCTGGTCCGTGCCGACCTGACGGTGCAGCCGGGCGACACGGTGCTCATCACCGGCCCTTCCGGTTCGGGCAAGAGCACCATCCTGCGCGCCATCGCCGGCATCTGGCCCTTCGGCCATGGCCGCATCGCCCTGCCTGCCGGCGGCGGCGCAACCGCCAACGGCAGCATGGTCCTGCCGCAGAAGCCCTATCTGCCGATCGGCACGCTGCGCGCCGCCGTCACCTATCCCGCCGCTGCCGACGCCTTCGAGGCGGAAGCGGTGCGCGAGGTGCTGGACGCCGTCGGCATGGCCGGATTCGCCGACCGACTGGAGGAGGAGGACCACTGGTCGCAACGGCTGTCCGGCGGCGAACAGCAGCGCATCGCCATCGCCCGCGCCCTGCTGCACAAGCCCGACTGGCTCTATCTGGACGAAGCGACCTCCGCCTGCGATCCGGAGACGGAGGAGAGGCTGTACGGCCTGCTGCGCGCCCGCCTGCCCGGCACCACCCTGGTCAGCATCGGCCACCGCCCCAGCCTCGCCGCCTTCCACGACCGCAGGCTGACGGTGCGGCGCAACGGCGACGGGATCGGGGAACTGGCGGCGGCGGGGTGAAGCAGACTTACGGCTGCCGCAGGATCGCCTGTTGGAAGCGCAGCACCCGGTTGTTGACGATCTGATCGAGCACCGACCGCGATTCGCCGAAGACCGGTTCGGTCCACTGTTTCGCCTTCGTCGCGGCAGCCACCGCTTCGCACAGGGAGGAGAAGCTGAAGCTGCCGCCGCCCGGCGGGGCTCCGGCGAACAGGTTGGCCAGCGCCGCCACCTCCAACTGGCTCAGGTGGGGGTAGAAATCGGCGATCAGCCCCTTGCGGATGCGATAAACCGCCGAGGCGGTGCCGGTGACGTTCCGGGACAGCGCCGCCGGGTGGCGGCGGTAGCGCAGCAGCGGCTTCTTCACATTGGTGAAGACGGCGCCCGCACGCATGAAATCGATCCAGAAGGCAAGATCGCCGCCCGACACATAGGCCTGGTTCCAGCGGATCCGGTGCTCCATCAGGAAGTCGCGGCGGAACAGCGAGGTGGCGTCGAACACGTTGCGCGCCGCTTCCAGGAACAGCGCCTTGATGTCGCAATCTTCAGTTGCCGCGTCACTCGCTCCGGTGGCGTCCCCGAACATCTCCAGATCGGCGCCGCAGACCGTCACCTCCGGCCGGCTGTCCAGCACCGCCACCTGCAGGGCGAGGCGGTCGGGCGCCGCGATGTCGTCGCTGTCCATGCGCGCGACATACTCCGCCTCCGCCAGTGCCAGCCCGACATTGAGGATGCCGGACAGGCCGAGCTGCACCGGGTTGCGGAAGACCTTCAGCCGGGAATCCCCCATCGCCAGCACCCGGTCGGCGGTCCCGTCGGTCGAACCGTCATCCAGCACCAGAAGCTCGAAGTCACCAAAGGTCTGGCCCAGGATCGACTCCACGGCCTCCTCGACATAGGCCGCCGAATTCCAGGCCGGCAGCAGAACCGAGACGCGGGGAGCCATGCGAACATCCTCGAATAAGAAGAAAGCCCAACCATGCGTGGAAGAGCATTCGTCTTATATTGCACAACCGCGCGCCTCCGCCAGCAGCCATTGGCGGAAGGCGGCGAAGGGCGGGTGGTTGGCCTTGCCGCGGGGGTGGACGAGGTAATAAGCGCGCGCGCTGCGGTGCGGGCGGTCGATGGCCGGGACCAGGGTGCCGTCGTCCAGCTCGGCGCGGACCAGCAGGGTCGGCAGCAGGGCGACGCCCAGCCCAGCCTCCGCCGCCTGGGCGGTGGTGGCGAACTGTTCGAACACCATGCCGGCGCCGGGGCGCGGCGGCAGCCCCTGGGCCGTCAGCCAGTCGTTCCAGGCATCGGCGCGGGTGCTGGTGTGCAGCAGCGGCAGGGACAGCAGGTCGGCAGGGTCCGCCACCGGATGCGCCTTGAGAAAGGCGGGCGAGCAGACCGGCAGCACCTCCTCATCCAGCAGATGGTCGCAGACGGCGTCGGGCCAGTCGCCGAAGCCGTAATGGATGGCCGCGTCCAGGTCGTGCAGGCGGAAATCGAAGGGCGCCAGCTTGGTGGTGAAGTGGATCGTCACCTGCGGGTGCGCCGCCTGGAAGGCCGGCAGCCGCGGCACCAGCCAGCGCGTCCCGAAGGTCGGCAGGATGGCGAGGTTCAGCACGCCGCCCTTGGGCGCGGCGATGGTCCGCACGGTCGCCGCCGCGATTTGGCGCAGGGCGTCACGGATCGGATCGGCATAGAGCGCCCCGGTCGGGGTCAGCGTCACCCGTTGCCCTTTGCGGGTGAACAGCGGCGTGCCGATCTGGTCCTCCAACGCCTTGATCTGCCGGCTGACCGCCCCTTGGGTCAGCGACAGCTCGGCCGCCGCGGCGGTGAAGCTGCCGGTGCGGGCGGCCGCCTCGAAGGCGGTCAGCATGCTCATGGAGGGGAGGAGGCGGCGCTGCAGATCCATGCCCCCTTCATTACCAAAGCTCATGACCTGTGGAAAGAAAGTCGTTTGCGCCCTGGCGCACGGCACGGCACGCTCGCTATCCTGGAGATCCGGAAAATTCCCATAGGCTGGGCGGGGCGGCATCGCGATGAAGACCGGTGGTCAGTTGATCGTCGAAGCGCTGGAGGCGCAAGGCGTGCGGCGGGTGTTCGGCGTGCCGGGCGAGAGCTATCTCGCCGTGCTGGACGCCCTGCACGACAGCCCGATCGAGATGGTCGTCGCCCGTCACGAAGGCGGTGCGGCGATGATGGCGGAGGCGCAGGCCAAGCTGACCGGCCGCCCCGGCGTCTGCCTCGTCACCCGCGGCCCCGGCGCCACCAATGCCGCGTCGGGTATCCATGTCGCCCAGCAGGACGAAACCCCGCTGGTCGTGCTGGTCGGCCAGATCGAACGCGGCATGCGAGGTCGCGACGCCTTCCAGGAGGTCGATTACGGCAAGCTGTTCGGCGGCATGTGCAAATGGGTCGCCGAAATCGACAGCGCCGACCGCGTGCCGGAGATGATCTCCCGCGCCTTCCACACCGCGATGGCCGGCCGTCCCGGTCCGGTGGTGCTGGCCCTGCCGGAAGACACGCTGACCGAGACCGCCGCATTGGCAGCCGATGTCGCCATCGCCCCGTGGGCCGAGCCGGTGGAGTGCGCCCCCACGCCGGCGCAGCTGGCGTCCTTCGGCGCCCTGCTCGCCAAGGCGGAACGGCCGCTTCTGGTCGTCGGCGGCTCCCGCTGGACGGCGGAGTCGGTCGCGGCGCTGCAAGGCTTTGCCGAAAAGCTGTCGCTGCCGGTGGCGGTCACCTTCCGCCGCCAGATGCTGTTCGACCACTGCCACCCGCTCTATGCCGGCGACATCGGGCTGGGCATCAACCCGAAGCTGACGGCGCTGGTCAGGGACAGCGACCTGCTGATCCTGCTGGGCGACCGCTTCTCCGAAGTGCCGTCGCAGAGCTACGACCTGCTGGGCATCCCCGATCCCCAAAAAACCGGGGGCAAGTCGGTGGTGCACATCCACCCCGGCGCCGAAGAGATCGGCCGCGTCTATCGCCCGACGCTGGGCATGGTCGCCACCCCGGCCGGCTTCCTCGACGCGGTGGCGGAACTGAGCCTGACCGCGAAGCCTGAATGGAAGGCCCGCGCCGAGGCCGCGCACGCCGCCTATGAAGCCTGGAGCACCCCGCCCGACGCCATTCCCGGCGACGTGCAGATGGGCCGCATCATGGCTTGGCTGGACGAACGGCTGGAACATGACGCGATCTTCACCAACGGCGCCGGCAACTACGCCACCTGGATTCACCGTTTCCACCGCTTCCGCCGCTTCGGCACCCAGGCGGCGCCGGTCTGCGGCTCCATGGGCTACGGCTTGCCCGCCGCCATCGCCGCCAAGTTGCAGCACCGCACCCGCGACGTGCTGTGCTTCGCCGGCGACGGCTGCTTCCAGATGACGGGGCTGGAGTTCGGAACCGCCGTTCAGGAAGGGGCCGCCGTGATCGTGCTGGTCGTCGACAACGGCATGTACGGCACCATCCGCATGCATCAGGAGCGCGAATATCCCGGCCGCGTGTCCGGCACCCGGCTGCAGAATCCCGACTTCGCCGCCTTCGCCCGCGCATATGGCGGCCATGGCGAGACGGTGGAGACCACCGACCAGTTCGCCCCGGCCTTCGAACGCGCCCGCGCGTCGGGCCTGCCGGCGATCATCCACATCAAGCTCGACCCCGAAGCCCTGACCCCGTCCCGGACGCTGTCCGAGATCCGCGCGGCGGCGATGGGAAAGTGATTTAACACTCTCCACCACCTAAGTCCCCTCTCCCCCCCGGGGAGAGGGTTAGGGGGGGGGGGAAGCACCGCAGGATTTTCGCAAAAGTCCCGCCACGCATCCCCCTCACCCCGTCCCTCTCCCCGGGGGGGAGAGGGGGAGTTCTTTACAGACCCAAGGAGCCACCCCGGTGCAGCACAGCGACATCCTCTCCCGTTTCGGCCTGACCTCCAGCGAAGCCGGTCTCACCGCCCGGTCGCCGGTGGACGGCGCCACGCTCGCCACGGTGGCGGAGACCGCGCCGTCGCAGGTGTCGGACATCGTCGCCAACGCCGCCCGCGCCTTCGAGGCATGGCGCTCGGTGCCGGCCCCGCGCCGCGGCGAGCTGGTCCGCCTGCTGGGCGAGGAGCTGCGCGCCGCCAAGGAGGATCTCGGCCGTCTGGTTTCGCTCGAAGCCGGCAAGATCTTCCAGGAAGGCCTGGGCGAAGTGCAGGAGATGATCGACATCTGCGACTTCGCCGTCGGCCTGTCGCGCCAGCTCTACGGCCTGACCATCGCGTCGGAGCGTCCGGGCCATTCCATGCGCGAGACCTGGCACCCGGCCGGCCCCTGCCTTGTCATCTCCGCCTTCAACTTCCCGGTGGCGGTGTGGTCGTGGAACGCGGCGCTGGCGCTGGTCTGCGGCGACCCGGTCGTCTGGAAGCCGTCGGAAAAGACCCCGCTGACCGCCGCCGCCTGTCAGGTCATCTTCGACCGCGCCGTCGCCCGCTTCGGCGACGCGCCGGCCAACCTGTCCCAGGTCGTCCAGGGCGGCCGTGAGATCGGCGAGGCGCTGGTCGCCCACCCCGGCTTCCCCATCGTTTCGGCCACCGGCTCCACCCGCATGGGCCGCGAGGTTTCCAAGGTGGTGGCGGAGCGGTTCGGCCGCTCCATCCTGGAGCTGGGCGGCAACAACGCCATGATCGTCGCCCCGTCGGCCGACCTCGACATGGCATTGCGCGCCATCCTGTTCTCCGCCGTCGGCACCTGCGGCCAGCGCTGCACCACGCTGCGCCGGCTGATCGTCCACCGCTCGGTCAAGGACCAGCTGCTGCCGCGCCTGAAGGCGGCCTATGCCTCGGTTTCGATCGGCAGCCCGCTGGAAACCGGCGTTCTGATGGGTCCGCTGGTCGACGCCGACGCCTTCAAGGCGATGCAGCGCGCGCTGGACTCCGCGAAGGCCGAGGGCGGCACGGTGACCGGCGGCGAGCGCACGCTGACCGACCGCTTCCCCAACGCCTATTACGTCACCCCCGCCATCGTCGAGATGCCGGCCCAGACCGAGGTGGTTCGGCACGAGACCTTCGCGCCGATCCTCTATGTCCTGACCTACGACACGCTGGACGAGGCCATCGCGCTGCAGAACGCGGTGCCGCAGGGCCTGTCCTCCTGCATCTTCTCCACCGACATCCGTGAGACGGAGCGCTTCCTGTCGGCCGCCGGGTCCGACTGCGGCATCGCCAACGTCAACATCGGCCCCAGCGGTGCGGAAATCGGCGGCGCCTTCGGCGGCGAGAAGGAGACCGGCGGTGGCCGCGAGTCCGGGTCGGATTCGTGGAAGGCCTACATGCGCCGCCAGACCGCGACGGTGAACTACTCCTCCGCGCTGCCGCTGGCCCAGGGCATCAAGTTCGAGATCATGGGCTGATCGACGACTGAGTCCCGACCTCCGCGGCGTCATCGCCCCTTGCGAGCAGCATTTCGCGGCGCGACACTCCGGTAGCGACGACGAAATCGAGGGGAGCGATGGCGGACGCGGCAGGTCATACGGTTCTGGCACGCCTGCAAGCCCTGCGGGCGGCGCCGGAACCGCTGGCGGCCCTGCTGGCCGACCTGCGTGGGATCGAACATGGCGGCGATCCCCGCTTCGCCATGACGCTCGACCATTATCTGCAAAGCTGGTTGGGCAGCCAGCCGCGCGAGGTGTTCCGGCTGGCCGGCCCCCGCCTGCTGATCCTGGCGCCGGCCGATGCCGGCCCGTTGCTCGACGCCGGGGCGAAGGCTTTGGGCCACATGCTGCTGTCCCACGGCTTCGGCACGCTCCACGCCACCCGCTACGACGTGGCGACGGAGGCGGAGCGGCTGTTCGCCGACCTGTTCCCCAACGACGCCACCGCCGCCCTGCGCGAGGC
The DNA here is from genome assembly GCF_008365135.1 of Azospirillum sp. Sh1. NCBI lineage: Bacteria > Pseudomonadati > Pseudomonadota > Alphaproteobacteria > Rhodospirillales > Azospirillaceae > Azospirillum > Azospirillum sp. Sh1. The sequence continues at coordinate 117,090 of NZ_VTTK01000009.1, forward strand.
GGCGGAACGCGCGCCCACCGCGGCGCTCGCCCATCTGCTGGAGGTGGAGCGGGTGCTGCACGGCGCCGATGTCGACAGCATCGTTCGCGAACAGCCGGTGTGGTCCTTCGCCGGCGACCGTGCCGCAGTGGTCGCCACCGAACTGGCGGTGTCGCTGGAGGAGCTGGAATCCCGCCTCTCCCTGTCCCTTCGCCGCGATTCCTGGCTGCGGCACGAGGTGGCGGTGCGGCTCGACCGCGGGTTGTTGCGCCATATCGCCCGCGACCGCGCCCACGATCCCCGCCCCTTCACCGTCGATCTGCACACCGCGACGGCGCTGGACGACGACTTCGAGGAGCTGGCCCGCGCCATTCCGACGGAGATGCGCGGACGGATCACCGCCGAGCTTCCCTGCTGGGAACTCACCCTTGCCCCATCCCAGGTGGTTGCGGCGGCGGGTCGCCTCAGCGATGCCGGATTCGCGGTGGCGCTGGACCATGTGCCGCTGGCGGCGCTCGACAGTCTCGATTTGGCCGGGCTGGAACCCGCCTTCATCAAGACGCAGTGGATCCACGGAGCCGCCGGCGCCGGCGACAAGCTCTCCGCCGCGGTCGCCCGCTTCGGTGCCGGGCGGCTGGTGCTGTGGCGCTGCGAAGGGCCTGCTGCGCTCGATACCGGACGCGCCGCCGGAGTCACCCTGTTCCAGGGCCGCGCCGCCGATGCCGCAGCCGCCGCCCCCCGCCGCCTGTCCGAGAACCAGCCCCGCCCCGTCGCGGACGAAGCGGAGGAACCGGAAGAAGCCGCCCCGGCCCTGGTGGAAATGGCGGAGCCCCCCCCGTCGTCCCGCCCCGGCCTGCTCGGCCGGCTGTTGGGCCGCGGCTGACAGCCGCACGGCCCAGGCATCCGCGCCCCGCAATTGACAGCCGGTCATTACGGGTTCCTAATAGTTAAAATGCTAACGAACAACGAAGGCGTCGGATGTCCGTCCAAACGCCAACTCAAGCGCCGCCCCAATCGCCCGCCAGACCGTCTCCCGCCCCGGCGGCCTCCCGCTCTCCACGCCTGCTGAACGCCACCGTTTTCGGACTTTTCGGGGCCTTCGGGCTGCTGTCCTACATCGGCATCGGCCATGGGATGGAGGCGCTGTGGAACCCGACCGGCGCCGTCATCATCGCCGGCGGTATCGCCGTCGCCGCCTTGATGGCCTTCCGGGCCAGCGAACTGCGCACCGCCCTGGCCTCGCTCCGCGCGATCTTCCGTGACGACGAGTCCATCGCCCCCGACATCGCGGAGCTGGTGGCCTTCGCCCGCCTGTATCAGCGCGGCCAGATCCAGCGGGCGGAGGAACAGGGAACCAGGGCCGGCAGCCCCTTCCTGCGGCTGGGGTTGCAGCTGATCGCCGACGGCACGCCGGTCAACGACATCCTCCATGTGATGAACTGGCGCATCCAGAAGCTGATCGAGCGGGAATCGGTGCAGTCGCGCCTGTATCGCACCCTGGCCGGACTAGCGCCCGCCTTCGGGCTGCTGGCGACGCTGGTCGGGCTAATCGGCATGATGGCGCAGCTCGGCACCGCGACGATCTCGCAGGTGGGCGAGCACATGTCGGTGGCGCTGGTGGCGACGCTGTACGGCGTGGTTCTGGCCAACCTCGTCTTCAAGCCGATCGCCATCAAGCTGGAACAGCGCACGGCACGGCGTGTGGCGATGCTGAACGTGCTGCTGGAAGGCATCATCCTGGTACGGCTCGGCCGCTCGCCGACGGTCATCGCCGAAGCGCTTGCCGAGTTCGTGCGCGAGCGCGGGGACGAACTCCATGGCACCTCCTGACGACGGGGTGCGGGACCGGGATCTGGCGCCGGACGACGCGCAGGACCTCGCCACCCCCACCTGGGCGACCAATTTCGGAACGACCGGCGGCCTGCTGCCCGCGGCGGCGGACGACGACCAGGAGATCTGGCTGCTCAGCTACTCCGACCTCGTCACGCTCCTGCTGTCGGTGTTCGTCATGCTGCTGGCGATCACGACGCTGAAGGACCAGCTGCCGACCACGCCACAGCCGGAAACGCCCGCCGTCGCGCTCCAGACGACCGCAACGCTCCCGCCCCTGTTCGACGAAGCGGAACCGGCAATGGTTCCCCAGCCCGCTCCGCCAGAGCCGACCCGACCGCCCGACCCGCGCCCGCGCCTGGACGACGACGAAGTGGCGGTGACCGCCCCCGATCTGGTCGCGGCACGGTGGCGCGAAGCCCTGGCGAAGCTGGGCGTGCCGCCCAGCGTGGCGGTCGATGTGCGGCAGAACCGGGTCGGCATCGTCATCGGCGACGGCATCCTTTTCGCCCCCGGACAGGCCGACCTGACGCCGGGCGGCGACGGGCTGCTGCGCCGGCTGGCCCCGACGCTGGCGGCGACCCGTGGCGAGGTGGTGGTGGAGGGACACAGCGACTCCACGCCGATCGGCAACCGCCGCTTCCCCTCCAACTGGGAGCTGTCCGGCGGCCGGGCGGCCAGCGTGGTCCGCCGGCTGATCGAGCTGGGGCTGCCGCCGGACCGTTTGTCGGCGGTGGGCTTCGCCGACACCCGGCCGCTGTCCGCCGGCGGCGATCCGGCATCGCTGGCCCGCAACCGCCGCGTCGCCATCACCATCCGGGCCGACGGCCTTCCCGCCGGCCAAGCCCCCGTCAGAGCGATTCCATAGGGGCAGGGTTTGATTTGACGCAATGCAGCGACACGGCGAAGGGGGCTATGCTGAGGTCTGGTGGTCGATCTGGTTGACGTATTGTCCTCCACCCCGATGGCGCCGCCCCCGGCGGAGGTTTCCCGGCGGAAACCTTCAACAGGGGCATCCCGGCGCCCCTTCCCCCGCCCGCCGGGGGAAGGTCGGGGAGGCCTCTTCCCGCGGCACCGCCCTGGCCGCCACCATTCCGCACGGTTCCCGTCCCGCCCGACCGGCTGGAGTGACCATGTCCGCACTGCCTTCCGCGACCCAGTTCTCCGACCAACCTGCCACCATGATTCCGGCCACCGGACAGGTGGTCGCCGTCCGTGGCTCGGTCATCGACCTCCGCTTTCCCGAAGCGGCGATGCCGCCGCTGTTCGAGGCGGTGGAGATCCTGTGGGACGGCCCCGAACGGCTGGTGGCGGAGGTGCAGAGCCACCTCGACGCCCAGACCGCGCGCGCCATCGCGCTCCAAGGCACCTCCGGTCTGCAGCGCGGCACACCGGCCCGCTCCACCGGCAGTCCGCTGACCGCCCCGGTGGGCGACGCGGTGCTGGGCCGGCTGATCGACGTCATGGGGCTGGCGCGCGACGACGGGCCGGAGCTGCCGCCCGACACCCCGCGCGCCCCGATCCACCGCGCCCCGCCGCCGCTCGCCCGCCGCAGTCCGCGCCGCGATCTGTTGGAAACCGGCATCAAGGTGATCGACCTGCTGGCCCCGATGGCCCGCGGCGGCAAGGCGGCGATGTTCGGCGGCGCCGGGGTCGGCAAGACCGTGCTGGTGATGGAGCTGATCCGCAAGATGGTGGAGCGCCACACCGGCATCTCCGTCTTCGCCGGCATCGGCGAACGCTCCCGCGAGGGGCAGGAGTTGTGGGAGGAGATGAAGCGCTCCGGCGTGCTCGACCGCACCGCGCTCGTCTTCGGCCAGATGAACGAGCCGCCGGGCGCGCGCTGGCGCGTCGGGCTGACCGCGCTGACCATCGCCGAGCATTTCCGTGACGAGGAACGGCGCGACGTGCTTCTGCTGATGGACAACGTCTTCCGATTCGTCCAGGCCGGTGCCGAGGTGTCGGGTCTGCTGGGCCGCCTGCCGTCGCGCGTCGGCTATCAGCCCACGCTCGCCAGCGAGATCGCCGAGCTTGAGGAGCGGGTGGCCTCCACCCCCGGTGCGGTGGTGACGGCGATCCAGGCGGTCTATGTCCCGGCCGACGACTTCACCGATCCGGCGGTGGCGGAGCTGTTCAGCCATCTCGACAGCTCCATCGTGCTGTCGCGCGCCATGGCGGCGGAGGGGCTGTACCCGGCGGTCGACCCGCTGACCTCCACCTCCAGCCTGCTCGACCCGCTGGTGGTGGGGGAGGCGCACTACCGGCTGGCGGAGGAGGTGCGCAAGACCATCGCCCATTACCGCGAATTGCAGGACGTCATCGCGCTGCTGGGCATGGAGGAGCTGAGCGCCGCCGACCGTCTGGCCGTGCGCCGCGCCCGCCACCTGCAGCGATTCCTGACCCAGCCTTTCATGGTGACGGAGGCCTTCACCGGCCATGCCGGCGTCAGCGTGCCGCTGGAAGAGACGCTGAAGGGCTGCCGCGCCATCCTGGACGGCGACTGCGACGACTGGGCCGAAAGCGCCTTCTTCATGACCGGAACCCTGGATCAGGTCCGCGAGCGCGACAGCGCCGGGAGGGGCACATGAGCGACCTTTCCCTCATCATCACCACACCCACCTCCGTCGCCGCCCGGCTCACCGGTCTCCGCCATCTGCGGGCGGAGGATGCCAGCGGCGCCTTCGGCATCTGGCCCGGCCATGCCGACCTGCTGACCGCCCTGGCGATCTCCGTCATCAGCTGGCGCGGTGCCGACGGGCGGGAGGGCCATTGCGCCGTGCGCGGCGGGGTGCTGACCATCCACGACGGTGCGCGGATCGCGGTGGCGACGCGCGAAGCGGTACCCGGCGATGACCTGCACGCGCTGGAACGCGACGTGCTGGCCCGCTTCCGCCGCAACGTGGAGGAGGAGGGGGAGGCGCGGTCCGGTGCCCGCCGCATGCATCTGGCCGCGATCCGCCACATCCTGGCCTATCTGCGCCCGGACCGCCGCCGTTCGGAGAATCCTGGCGGGCCCTTCGCACCCACCCCCGACGGCGGGGAGGACGCGCCATGACCGACGAGCAGGATCCGCTTCCCGACAGCGTCCGCCGCCGCCGCGAACGGCGGGAGCACTGGCTGCGCGAGGGCGAACGGCCGATGGGCCGCAACCTCGCCCTGATCGGGGCACTGGGCTGGCTGGTGATCGTACCGACGCTGGCCGGCCTGTTCGCCGGGCGCTGGCTCGACGCGCGGGCCGGCGGCGGCATTTTCTGGACGGCGGCGCTGCTGTTCGCGGGCGTGGTGCTCGGCGGATGGCTCGCCTGGAACCGCATCGAGCAGGAACGCTGACATGACGACCGCGCCTTACCTCCTTCCCATCGTCGCCGGGGCTCTGGCCGGTCTGGTACTCGGCGTCCTGTTCTTCCGCGGGCTGGCGGCGACGGCACGGCTCTATGCGCTGGGCGGGGTCCGCCGGGCGGTGCCGCTCTATCTGCTGCGGCTGGCCGGCGCCACCGCCGGATTCACCATCGCCGCCATCTGGGGCGGAGCAGAGGCGCTGCTGGCGATGCTCGTCGGCTTCCAACTGGCCCGCACCGTCGTGGTCCGCCGGGAAAGGCGGGCGCAGGAGGGGACGCCATGACCGAATCCCCGCTGACCACGCCGGTTGTCTTCCTGCTGGGTCCGGTTCCGGTCACGCTGCCGGTCGTCGTCACCTGGGGGCTGATGGCGGTCATGGCGCTCGGTTCCGCGCTGGCGACCCGGCGGCTGCGGGTGGAGCGGCCCGGCCCAGCCCAGACCGTATTGGAGCTGGTGGTGGAAAGCCTGCGCCGGCAGATCGCTGAGACGATGCAGACCGACGCCACCCCCTTCCTGCCGCTGTTGGGCACGTTGTTCCTTTATCTGGCGGTCGCCAACCTGTCGGGGCTGGTGCCGGGGTTGAAGGCGCCGACCGCCTTCCTGGAGACGGCGATGGCGCTGGCGCTGGTCGTGCTGCTGGCCTCCCAGGCGCTGGGCATCCGCCGGCGCGGCCTGTGGGCCTATCTGAAGGGCTTCGCCCACCCCACCCCGCTGCTGCTGCCGCTGAACCTGCTGTCGGAGCTGACGCGCGCCTTCTCGCTGTCGATCCGCCTGTTCGGCAATGTGATGAGCGGGGAGTTCGTGATCGCCATCGTGCTGTCGCTGGCCGGCCTGTTCGTGCCGGTGCCGCTGATGGCGCTGGAACTGCTGCTGGGCCTCGTCCAGGCGTACATCTTCACCATTCTCGCCGCGGTCTTCATCGGCGGCGCCGTCGGAACAATCGAGAAAGGCTAAGAACCATGGACGTCCATGCCATCAGCATCCTCGGCGCCGCACTGGCGGTGTCGGTCGGCGCCATCGGCCCGGCATTGGCCGAGGGCCGTGCCGTCGCCGCCGCGATGGAGGCCATCGCCCGCCAGCCAGAAGCCGCCAACACCCTGTCGCGCACCCTGTTCGTCGGTCTGGCGATGATCGAGACCATGGCGATCTACTGCCTTGTCGTGGCGCTGCTTCTGCTGTTCGCCAACCCGTTCGCCTGAGCGCCGCAACCCCGAGGTCCGTCATGCATATCGACGGTTGGACGCTTCTGCTCCAGGCGGTCAATTTCCTGATCCTGGTCTGGCTGCTGCGCCGCTTCCTCTACCGCCCGATCCTGGCGGTGATCGCCGAGCGGCAGGCCGCCACCGAGCGCGTCCGCACCGAGGCCGAGGCCGCGCGGCAGGCCGCCGAAGCGGCACGCCAGACCCTGGAGGCGCAGCGCACCGCCCTGCCCGCCGAACGCGACCGCCTGATCGCCGCCGCCCGCGCCGAAGCCGAGGCCGAACGCGCCGCCCTGCTGGAGAAGGCGAGGCAGGAGGCCGACCACGCGCTGGAGGAGGCCCGCAACCGGTTGGCCGACGAGCGGGCGCAGGCTTTGGACGCGCTGCGCCGCCATGCCGCCGATCTCGGCACCCAACTGGCGACCCGGCTTCTGCGCGACGCCCCGGCGAATGCCCTGACCCGTCCCCTGCTGGACGAGGCCTGCGCCGCGGTGGAGTCCTTGAGTGATCCCCAGCGCCATGCACTCGCCGACGGCATCGACCCGGTGCCGGTGCACCTTTCCACAGCATCCCTGCTGTCGGCGGAGGACGCCGCCCTGGCGCGTGACCGGCTGGCGGCGGCACTCGGCCGGCCGGTGGCGCTGGAGTTGGTCGAGGACCCGTCGCTGATCGCCGGGGTGGAACTGCATTTTGCCCACAGCGTCGTCCGCCGCAGCTGGAAGCAGACGCTGGCCGAGGCGAAGGAGGAGATAACCCGTCATGACTCCACGAGAAGCGCTGCCGACGCCCTCGCTTGAGGACGCGCTCGACGCCTGGATGCCGGGCGCGCTGCGCCGGCTGGACGGGTTGGAAACGGCTGCGCGGCTGGAATCGGTCGGACGGGTGGAGTCGGTCGGCGACGGCATCGCCCATGTCTCCGGCCTGCCCGATGTCCGGGTGGACGAGCTTCTGCTGTTCCCCGGCGGCGTCGCCGGGCTGGCCATGGATCTGGACGAGCAGATCGGCTGCGTCCTGCTCGGCGATGCCACGAAGGTTTCGGCCGGCGGCACCGTCCACGGCACCGGAACGGTGCTGCGCGTGCCGGTCGGCGACAAGCTGATGGGGCGGGTGGTCGACCCGCTGGGCAACCCGCTGGATGACGGCCCGCCGGTGGAGGCCGAAGGGTGGGAGCCGGTGGAGCGTCCCGCCCCGACCATCGCGGAACGCGCGGCGGTGTCCGAACCGCTGCTGACCGGGACCGTGGTCATCGACGCCATGTTCCCGCTCGGCCGTGGCCAGCGCGAGTTGCTGATCGGCGACCGCGCCACCGGCAAGACGGCCATCGCGGTGGACGCCATCCTCAACCAGACGGACGGCGACGTGTTCTGCGTCTATGTCGCCGTCGGGCAGAAGGCGTCCGGCGTGCGCGCGGCGATCGAGGCGGTGCGCCAGGGCGGTGCGGCGGCGCGCACCCTGTTCGTCATCGCCGCCGCCGATTCCGCCCCCGGCCTGCAATGGCTGGCCCCCTATGCCGGCTTCACCATGGCCGAATATTTCCGCGACAGCGGCCGTCACGCCTTGGTCATCGTCGACGATCTGACCAAGCATGCGGCGGTCCACCGCCAGATCTCCCTCCTGCTGCGCCGCCCGCCGGGGCGCGAGGCCTATCCCGGCGATGTCTTCTACCTGCACAGCCGCCTGCTGGAACGTGCGGCCAAGCTGACGGCCGCCAAGGGCGGCGGCTCGCTGACCGCCTTGCCCATCGCCGAAACCCAGAGCGGCAATCTGTCGGCCTACATCCCGACCAACCTGATCTCCATCACCGATGGGCAGGTCTGCCTCGACGCCAAGCTGTTCTACGAGGGGCAGAAGCCGGCGGTGGACATCGGCCGCAGCGTATCCCGCGTCGGCGGCAAGGCGCAGCCGCCGGTGCTGCGCAGTCTCGCCGAACCGCTGCGGCTCGACTATGCCCAGTTCCTGGAACTGGAGGTCTTCACCCGCTTCGGCGGGTTGGTGGACGAGCGGACGCGCAAGGCGGTGGCGCACGGCCAGCGCATGCGGGCCCTGCTGGCTCAGCGCCACCTGTCGCCCCGCCCGCTGGCGGTCCAGACGGCGCAGTTGCTGGCGCTGGCCGACGGCACGCTGGACGGTTTGCCGCTGGAGGCGATCCCGCGCTTCCAGGCGGCACTCGCCGCCCTGGTCGATGCCCGCCCGCCGCAGATCGGCGAGACGCTTGACGACCCCACCAAGACGGCATTGCGCGACCTGATCGCCCAGGCGGCCGCGGGCCTTGGCGGGAAAACGCCTGGAGAGACGTCATGACCGAGCGGTTGACGGAGGTCGAGGCGCGTAAGGCCAGCGTGCAGGATTTGGGGGCGGTGACCGACGTCATGCGCTCGCTGGCCGCGATGCGGCTGCAGCAGGCGCTCGGCACGCTGGCCGGCACCCGCGCCTATGCCGAGGTGATCGCCGGGGCGCTGGCTCAGGCGGCCATGCTGCTGGAAGACGCCCCGACGCAGTGGCCGGTGAATGGGCACGGCCATTCCGCTCTTGTGCTGTTCGCGCCGGAACATGGCTTCGTCGGCGCCTTCGCCGAACGGCTGGTCGAGATGGCGCTGACCGCCCCGCCCGGCTGTGCGTTGTGGGTCGTCGGCCAGCGCGGCGCCGCCCTGCTGGAGGAACGCGGCCGTTCGCCCGCCTGGTGCACGGCGATGGCGACCAACACCGACGCCGTAACCGCCACCGCCCGGCGCATCGCCGATGCCCTCTATCGCGCCGCGGCGGACGGGCGGCTGGGCCGGGTGGAACTGCTCTATGGCCGCACCAACGCTGGTGCGCCGCCGGAACTGGTGCGCCGGCCGCTGCTGCCGCTCGGCCTGCCGCGGGACGGTGCCCGGACGGTGCCGCCGCTGATCAACATGCCGCCGCGCGAGTTGATCGCCCGGCTGGTGGACGAGTATGTCTTCGCCCTGTTGGCCGACGCCGCGATGGAAAGCTTCGCCGCGGAGAATGCCGCCCGCCTCACCACCATGATGACCGCCCGCCACAACATCGAAGCCACGCTCGATGAACTGACCGCGACGGCGCGCCACCTGCGCCAGGAACAGGTCACGAATGAACTGATCGAGCTGGTTTCGGGGGCGGAGGCGATGGGGTGAGAGGGCGCGCGAACGCCATCAGCAACTCCGCCGCCGCCAGCGCCGCGATCACCTCCGGCCGTTTGTCGCCGGTCAGCGCGGCACCGATGGGACAGGTCAGCCCTTCGAGCGTCCCCGCATCCCTCCCCCGCGCCCGGAACCAGCGCTCGAACTTCGCCCGTTTGGTCGCCGAGCCGATCATGCCGACATAGGCGGCATCGCCCCGGCGCAAGGCCGCCTCGGCAATCTCGAAATCCAGCGCGTGGCTGTGGGTCAGCACCAGATAGCCGGACCCGGCCGGCGCGCTCGCCAGCGGGTCGAGCGGGCTGTCGGTCAGGATGCGCTCCACTCCGGCAGGAATGGTCTCGGGGAACTCCTGCGCCCGCCCGTCGATCCACAGCAGGCGCAGCGGCAGCGGGGCGAAGGCCGCCGCCATCGCACGGCCGACATGGCCGGCGCCGAACAGAAGCAGGGTCGGACGCGCCGTCAGTTCCCGGCGCTCCCGCTCCTGCAAAGCGGCGAGGATACCGGCATCGGCCCGTTCCAGGCGCAGCACGACATGCCCGCCGCAGCACTGCCCCGTTGCCGGCCCCAGCGGCAGGTCGAGCGCTTCGGCCGCACTGCCATCCTCCAGCATCCGGCGCGCAGTGGCGATGGCGGTCCATTCCAACCGGCCGCCGCCGACGGTGCCGGCGCAAGCCTTCCTCCCCACCAGCATGCCGGCCCCTTCCTCCCGCGGGGTGGAGCCGCGCGCCTCGGCGACGGTGACGAGGATGGCGGGGGCGCCCTGGGACAGCCAAGTGGCGAGTGTGGTGGAGAGGGAGGTCATGCCGGTTCGGGGGAGAGTGGCGAAGTGCCTTGCCCCCTCCCCGACCCTCCCCCGCTTCCAGCAGGAGAGGGGGCCTTTTGCGAGGCGGCGGCAGTCCCCTCCACCGCCAACGGCGGGGGAGGGTTAGGGAGGGGGCATTCGTCGCCACCACGCACCCGCTCCCGCAACGCCGCGATGCAGCCCAGCACCCGCTCCGGCGTGGCCGGCGCGTCGAGCCTTGGGCAGACCCGATGCCCGGCCACGCTCGCCACCGCGTCGGACAGGGCGTGGAACACCGACATGCCCAGCATGAAGGGCGGCTCGCCCACCGCCTTGGAGCGAAAGATTGTGTCCTCGCGGTTCGGCGCATTTTCCAGAAGCGCCACGTTGAAGATGCGCGGACGATCCGAACAGGCCGGAATCTTGTAGGTGCTGGGCGCGTGGGTGCGCAGGCGGCCCTGCGCGTCCCACCACAGCTCCTCCATGGTCAGCCAGCCCATGCCCTGGACGAAGCCGCCCTCGATCTGGCCCTTGTCGATGGCCGGATTCAGCGAGCGGCCGCAGTCATGCAGGATGTCCACCCGGTCGACGACATACTCGCCGGTCAGCGTGTCCACCGTCACCTCGGCACAGGCGGCGCCATAGGCGAAGTAATAGAAGGGCGTGCCGCGCCCGGCCGCGCGGTCCCAATGGATCTTCGGCGTCTTGTAGAATCCGGTGGCCGACAGCTGCACCCGCGCCATATAGGCGGCGCGCACCAGATCGGCGAAGCTCATGTCGCGATCGCCGACCAGCACCCGGTTGCGCTGGAACCGCACCGCGTCGGGAGCGACGCCCCAATGGGCCGCGGCGAAGGCGACCAGCCGCTCCCTGATGGTTCGGGCCGCCGCCTGCGCCGCCTTGCCGTTCAGGTCGGACCCGGACGATGCGGCGGTGGCCGAAGTGTTGGGCACCTTGCCGGTGTTGGTGGCGGTCGGGCGGATGGTGGCGATGTCGACCTGGAACTCCTCCGCCACCACCTGGGCGACCTTGGTGTAGAGTCCCTGCCCCATCTCGGTCCCGCCATGGTTCAGCTGGATGCTGCCGTCGGTGTAGACGTGAACGAGGGCGCCGGCCTGATTGTAGTGGCTGGCGGTGAAGGAAATGCCGAACTTCACCGGCGTCAGCGCCAGCCCCTTGCGCAGGATGCGGTTCTTGGCGTTGAAGGCGCGGATCTGCTCGCGCCGCGCCCAATAGGCGCTGGTTTCCTCCAACTGCGCCACCAGTTCCGGCAGGATGTTGTCGGTGACGGTCTGGTGGTAGGGCGTCAGGTTGCGGCCGTCCCTTTCGGGATCGGTGCCGTAGAAGTTCCGCTTGCGGATCTCCAGCGGGTCCTTGCCCAGCGCGAAGGCGATCTCATCGATCACCCGCTCCGCCGCGACCATGCCCTGCGGGCCGCCGAAGCCGCGGAAGGCGGTGTTGGACACCGTGTTGGTCTTCAGCGGCAAGGATTCCAGCCGTGCGGCCGGATAGAAATAGCCGTTGTCGGCATGGAACAGCGCACGGTCGGTCACCGGGCCGGACAGGTCGGCGGCATAGCCGGCGCGGGCCGCGAACAGCATGTCCACGCCCTTGATCAGCCCGCTGTCGTCGAAGCCGACGCGATAGTCGATCTCGAAATCATGGCGCTTGCCGGTGATCTGGAAATCGTCGTCACGGTCGGGGCGCAGCTTGGCGGCGCGGCCGGTGCGCTTGGCGACCAGCGCGGTGCAGGCGGCGAACAGGTTGGACTGCGTCTCCTTCCCGCCGAAGCCGCCGCCCATCCGCCGCACCTCCACCGTCACCGCGGCGCTGGGCAGGCCCAGCACATGGGCGACGATGTGCTGCACTTCCGTCGGGTGCTGGGTGGAGACGTGGATCAGCATCTCGCCATCCTCGCCCGGCACCGCCATGGCGATCTGGCTTTCCAGGTAGAAATGCTCCTGCCCGCCGATGGCGAGCCTGCCCTCCACCCGGTGCGGCGCCTCGGCCAGCGCCGCGTCGGCGTCGCCCACCCGCAGCGTCATCGGCGCGGTGACCAGCGTCCGCTCGCCGTCGCGCGCGGCGGCAATGGTCAGGAGGGCCGGCAGATCCTCATACTCGATCACCGCCAGCCTGGCGGCGCGGCGGGCCTGGTCGCGGGTTTCGGCAGCGACGGCGAAGATCGGCTGGCCGACATGCTCGACCAGGGTCGAGGCGAACAGCGGCTCGTCATGCTTTCCCATGCAGCCGATATCGTTCACCCCCGGCACATCCTCGGCGGTGAAGACCGCGACCACGCCGGGAGCGTGGCGGACCGGCGACAGGTCGATGGCGCGGATGCGCGCATGCGCACGGCTGCTCAAGCCCAGATAGACATGCAGCAGCCCGGCCGGCTCAGCGATGTCGTCGACATAGACCGCCTCGCCGCTGACATGCTTGTGCGCGCTTTCGTGCCGGCGCGGATCATGGACGGCGCCCTGGATGCGCTCCGGAGCGACGATTGGTGCGATGGGGGTCGTGACGTCAGGCGCCATGGAATCAGGCATGTGCAAGCCTCCGGTCGCCGACCAGACGGGTCTCCGCCGCCGGGTCGCTGGTCTCGACATACAGCTTCATCAGCAAATTCGCAGCCACTGTGGAGCGATAGGCCGCGCTGGCCCGCCAGTCCGACAACGGCGCGTAATCGTCCGCCAGCGCCTCCATCCCCTGGCGCACGGTTTCCTCGGTCCAGTGGCGGCCCAGCAGCACCGCCTCCGCCCCACCGGCGCGTTTCGGCGTGCCGGCCATGCCGCCGAAGGCGATGCGGATGTCGGCCACCCGCCCCTCGCCGTCCAGCGTCAGGCGGAAGGCGCCGCAGACGGCGGAGATGTCCTGATCGAAGCGCTTGGCGATCTTGTAGGCACGGAACCGCTCCCCCGCCGCCGGTTTGGGCAGGATCACCGCCTCGACGAACTCGCCCTCGCGGCGGTCCTGCTTGCCGTATTCAATGAAGAAGTCCTCCAGCGGCAGTTCGCGCGTCTCCTCGCCGAGCCGCAGCCGCAGGGTGGCGCCGCAGGCGATCAGCGCCGGCGGCGTGTCGCCGATGGGGGAGCCGTTGGCGATGTTGCCGCCGATGGTGCCCATGTTGCGCACCTGCTCCGCCCCGATGCGGCGGATCAGCTCGCCGAAATCGGGATAGAGCGCGGCGATCCGCTCCGCCGCGTCGCTGTAGGTCACGCCGGCGCCGATCACCAGCGCGTCGCCGCGATCCTCGATCCGCCGCAGGGCGCGGACCCGGCCGGTGTAGATCACCGTCGCCAGCACGCGCTGGAACTTGGTCACCCAAAGCCCGACATCGGTCGCCCCCGCCACGATGGTGGCGCCGGGGTTGTCGAGCAGGAGCTGCGCCAGTTGCGGCGCCGTGGCCGGCGCCAGGAACCGGCGCCCGCCGGCCCCGACGCTGAGGATTTCCTCGTCGCGCAAGGCCTGCAGCTTTTCCGCCATGGCGGCGCGGTCGGCGAAGCGGTCGGCATCCCGGTCGCCGATGCCGTACATGGCATGGGCGGCGCGGACGATGGGTTCATAGCCGGTGCAGCGGCACAGGTTGCCGGCCAGCGCGTCGTCGATCCGCTGGCCGTCCGGCCGCTCCTCGTTCAGGTAGAGCGCAAGCAGCGACATGACGAAGCCCGGCGTGCAGAATCCGCATTGCGAGCCGTGGCAATCGACCATCGCCTGCTGCACCGGGTGCAGCGCGCCATCCGGTCCCTTCAGATGCTCCACCGTCAGCAGCCGGCAGCCGTCCAGCGTGGCGAGGAAGCGGATGCAGGCGTTCACCGCCTCGTAGCGCAGCGTATCGCCGTCCAGCCGGCCGACCACCACGGTGCAGGCGCCGCAATCGCCCTCCGCACAGCCTTCCTTGGTTCCGACCCGCCGTTCCGACAGCCGCAACCAGTCGAGCACCGTCAGGGTCGGATCGACCGCGTCGATCTCCCGAAGCTCGTCCCCGAGATAGAAGCGGAGGCGCTGGCGCATGGCTGCTCCCGATGAACTGGTGACGATGTGACGCAGTATTTCACCGACGTCGACTCTGTCACCAGATCGGCAGCGCGGGAAAGAGTTTCAAACGATTTGCAAAAGAGGGCGGAGGTTTGCGCCTTTCTGAACCAATCCTGCCCCCTCCCCATCCCTCCCCCGCGTTCCGCGGGAGAGGGGGCCGGAGCTTTGCAAAAATTCAGCGGCAGTCCCCTCTCCCGCGAAGCGGGGGAGGGTTAGGGAGGGGGAATTGAGCAAGGTCTAAAGCCAACCCTTACGCACTCCCCTCCGGCGTCATCGTCGCCAATCCGCCGGCCGCCCGCACCGACGCCAGCGTGAGCGCATGCCAGTAGAGGTCCAGCAGGGCCGCCGGCATGCCGCCTTCCTCATGGCCTTCCATCGGGAGGATGGCGGCGGCATGGGCCAGCGCCGCGGTGGCGGCGTTCGCGCTGCGCGAAACCGCATCGCCAAGCAGCCCCAGCGTCTGCCCCAGCGCCGCGGCGTCGAAGCGCAGCAGGGCGGGCGGCACGGTGATCTGCGCCTCGCCCCCGCGCAGGCGGCCGACGGCGATGTAGACATGCAGCAGGTCGGCCCGCTCCTCCGGCCGCAGCAGGGCGGCGACGATGCGGTTCCCGGTCAGCGGGCCGGTGCCGTCGAACTCGTACATCGCGGCGCGCTCGCTTTGCCGGGTGGCGGCGAGGCCGGCAAGGCGGGCGGTCAGCGGCTCCGCCGCCCGGCGGTTCGCCTCGTCGAACAGGGCGGGGTGGCTGCCGCCCTCGCTCAGCACCACCAGCGGGGCGTCGGTCGCCGCGGCGGCGGCCATCAGACGGGCCAGCACGGCGAAGGGATCGGTGCCCGCGGCTTCCGCTTCCGCTTCCAGCAGGGCGGCGCCACGGCGCAGCACGGCCTCCGCAAAGCTGATGTCGATGTCCATGGCCGAGCCCTCCTCCCTGACGACGGAGCCCCTTTTAGGCCGGGGCGCCCCGTCCGCTCAATGGTAACCGAAGGCGCCCGTCACCTTTCCGCGGAAGATCCAGTAGGAATAGGCGGTGTAGCCCAGGATCGCCGGGATCAGGAAGGCCATGCCGACCAGCAGGAACACCTGCGTCTCCGGCGGGGCCGCGGCCTCCCACACGGTGACGCCCGGCGGGATCAGGTGCGGCCACAGGCTGATGGCGAGGCCGAGATAGGACAGGCCGAACAGCGCCATCGACAGCACGAAGGGCGCCACATCCCGGCTTTTGTCGATGGCCCGCCACAGGGCGATGGCCAGCACCACCGTGACGATGGGCACCGGCGACAGGAAGATCAGGTTGGGCATGGAGAACCAGCGCCCGGCGATCTGCGGCAGCAGGAAGGGCGTCCACAGGCTGACCACCGCGACGCCGGCCAGCACCACCAGCATCAGCAGCCGCGCCACGCGGAAGCACCAGTCCTGCAACGGCCCGATGGTCCGCCAGATCAGCCATGTCGCCCCGAGCAGCGCATAGCCCACCACCAGCGCCGCCCCGCAGAACAGGCTGAAGGGCGACAGCCAGTGCAGCATGCCGCCGACGAACTGCCGCCCGTAGACCGGAATCCCCTGGATGAACGACCCCAGCACGACGCCCTGCGCGAAGGTGGCCAGCAGCGAGCCGAGAAAGAAGGAACGGTTCCACCAATGCCGCCCAGCCCGCGCCTTGAACCGGAATTCGAAGGCGACGCCGCGGAAGATCAGGGCGATCAGCATGACCAGCAGCGGCAGATACATCGCCGGCAGGACCACGGCATAGGCGATGGGAAAGGCGGCGAACAGCCCGGCGCCGCCCAGAACCAGCCAAGTCTCGTTGAAGTCCCAGACCGGCGCCACCGTGTTCATCATGGTGTCGCGGTCCTCCTCCGTCGGGGCGAAGGGGTAGAGGATGCCGATGCCGAGGTCGAAGCCGTCCATCAGCACATACATGAACACCGCGAAGCCGACGATCCCGACCCAGATCAGGGTCAGCAGGCTTCCTTCCGCAATTTCCTGCATCGGGCTTACTCCGCCGCTTCGAGGGACTGGTCGGTGGCCGACAGCGGCCGTTTCGGGCTCTGCGCCTCCGGCGGTTGGGGGGCATCGTGGATGTGCGTCGGGCCGGTGCGCAGCAGGCGGATCAGGTAATAGGTGCCGGCGCCATAGATGATGGTGTAGGCGACGACGAAGGACAGCAGCGAGATCAGCGCCGCCTCCGTCGTCAACGACGGCGTCACCGCGTCGGCGGTGCGCAGATGGCCATAGACCGCCCAGGGCTGGCGCCCGATCTCGGTGGTGAACCAGCCGGCCAGGATGGCGACGAAGCCGATGGGCATGCAGCCGACCAGCACGCGCAGGAACCAGTCGGTCGTGAAGAGCCGGCCGCGGAAGCGCAGCACCAGATGCACCGCCGCCACCGTCAGCATCAACAGGCCGATGCCGACCATCAGGCGGAAGGTCCAGAAGATGATGCGCGGATCGGGCCGCTCGTCGGCCGGGAACTGCTTCAGGCCGGGGACCGTGCCGTTGAAGTCATGGGTCAGGATCAGGCTGGACAGGGCCGGGATGCCGATCTCCAGATGGTTGGTCTCCTTCTCCACGTCGGGGATGGCGAACAGCACCAGCGGCGCGCGCGGGCCGCCCTCCCAATTGCCCTCCATCGCGGCGATCTTGGCCGGCTGGTATTCCAGCGTGTTCAGCCCATGCTCGTCGCCGAGGAAAATCTGCAGGGGCGCCAGAACGGTGATGAGGCCGAGCGCCATGCCGAGCCCCAGCTTCGCATGGTCGAGATGCCGGCGTTTCAGCAGGTAGAAGGCGCTGATGCCGGCGACGACGAAGCTGGTGGTGAGGAACATCGCCGTCACCATGTGGGCCAGGCGATAGGGGAAGGACGGGTTGAACACCACCTGCCACCAGTCGGTGACGAAATAGCGGCCGTCCCGGATCTCGAAGCCGGCCGGGGTGTGCATCCAGCTGTTGGCCGACAGGATCCAGAAGGACGACAGCAGCGTGCCCAGTGCCACCAGACAGGCCGCCATCAGGTGGATGCCGCGCGGCACCCGGTCGCGCCCGAACAGCAGGATGCCGAGGAAGGCGGCCTCGAGGAAGAAGGCGGTCACGACCTCGTACTGGATCAGCGGGCCAAGGACATTGCCCACCGTGTCGGACCAGCGGCTCCAGTTGGTGCCGAACTGATAGGACATGACGATGCCCGACACCACGCCCAGGCCGAAGGACAGCGCGAAGATCCGCGTCCAGAACTCCGACAGGCTGCGGTAGATGCCCTTGCCGGTGCCCACCCACAGCGCTTCCAACAGCGCGATCCAGCAGGCAAGTCCCACGGTGAAGCTGGGGAACAGGATGTGGAAGGAGATCGTGAACGCGAACTGGATCCGCGACAGGATCAATGGATCGAGGTCCATGGCCGCCGCCTCTATTGTTTGGGCGCGATGACACGCCAAGCGCCGGGCGGAACCCGGCGCGGCAGTGGCAAGACCCCATGTAGGGTGCGTGATTGGGCCGGAAAGGGGACTAGTCTTTCGGGCTTAAGCCGGACCACGGAAAGCGGTAGGAGAGATGCGCTTTGCCGCGCGCACTGCCCCTTTGGACGGTCAGATCAGTGGGACGGCCCGATCAATGCGGTGGATAAACCGCCGTGATGCCGGAAATCACCGTTTGAGCGGCCAGCGCCGCCAGCACGATGCCCAGCACGCGGCTGACCGTGTGGATCACCGTCCGTCCCAGCAGCCGCCCCACCCGGTCGGCGCCCAGCAGGATCAGCGTCACCCCGCCGATCACCGTCGCTGCGGCGCCCAGCACGCTGACCTGCCCCGCCACCGTGGTGCCGACGCGGTCCATCAGCAGCAGGATGGAGGTGATGGCGCCCGGCCCGGCGATCAGCGGCACCGCCAGCGGGAAGACGGCGACATCGTGCGCGTCCTCGTCGGTCATCGCCTCGCCGGTGTCGCGCTCCTTGCGTTCGGAGCGCTTGCCGAACAGCATCTCGAAAGCGATCCAGAACAGCAGCGCCCCGCCGGCGATGCGGAAGGCCGGCATTTCGATCGACAGGGTCTGCAGCACGACCTTGCCGAAATAGGCGAAGAAGACCAGCACCACGAAGGCGATGGCGTTGCCGCGCAGCGCGATGATCCGCTTGTGCCGCTCGTCGAAGCCGCGGGTCAGCGCGATGAACAGCGGCACCAGCCCCGGCGGATCGACGACGACGAAAAAGACGACGAGATTGCTGATGTAGTCCGACAAAGCGGGCTCCAGCCTTTTGTGATCGTGGATTGGGTGACGACGATCATAGGCTTGGCGGTGCGGGGTGTCACGCCTCCGCCAGGGCATGGGCGAACGCCTCCACCCCCTGGACGCCTTCCGGGGTCAGCCCATAGGTGCCGCGCCCGACCCGCTCGAACCAGCCATAGACATTGCGCTGCAGCATCGGTCCGACATCCTTCGGCGCCCCGGCCTTGCGCAAGGCGGCAACGGTCAGCGGCCCGTCGCGCAGCATGCGGGCGATGCGCAGCGCGTCCTGGCGATAGGCGGTGACAATGGCGACGCGGGTGGAGCCGCCCCGGTTGGGATCGCCGACCCGGCGGGCATGCTCGCCCAGCAGGCGGTGCGTGCGCTTCTTGTCCTTGCGCGGGGAATAGGGAACGGGATCGAGCAGCACGGTGACGCGCCGCTCCTCCGCCAGCCCCGGATCGACCATCAGCAGGCCGAGACCCAGCCGGCGGCAGAGCTTCTTCACGTCAGTGTCCAGCGGTGACGGCCCGGTCGCCTTTCGCCCCGGCTGCGGCACGGCGAGATAGACGCTGTCGCTGATCGCCAGCCGGTCCACCCCTTGCAGCACGAGGTCGAGCGTGAAGCGCTTCTTCAACTCGACGATCACCGGCGGCTCGCCGCCGCGCGTGGCGACGAGATCGCAGCCGTGAATCTCAGCCTTCACGTCGTAACCCTGGGCTTCGAGGAAGGCCTTCACGGGCGCATAGAGGTCGGTTTCGGCGGTGACGGTCAAAAGTCGCCTGTCAGGACATCGATGGCGCGGCGGATGTCGGAATGAGCATCGGATGCGGACGCGACGACGGCACCGATTTGCGCAACGGGCAAAGCGACGATCTGGGGCGTCACGACGACGAATTGCTCATTGCCGACCATGATCAACGGCATAATTTTGGGAATCGGGTCTTCAACTTCGGACGCCCGGATCAACGGAACGACCACACGGGTTCTGTCGATACCGACATAATCACCCTGAACGATCAAGAGATAGGGAATGGGGTGATTTTTCTTTCCCTTCGCCGCCGGATTGAGGCAAACGTCGAGAAATCTCATTCGAAATTCCGGTACTCTTCACCGAAAAGGCCAAGCCGGTCCACCAACGCATCGTAGGCAGCGAACGCCGCCCGATTGTCTTCCATCCATTTCTTCTTGTCAGCATCCATGGACGACACACGGGATGCATTGTCCAGCGCATCGGAAACGGGACGCTCGCTCTTTCTGGCTGGATCAATCCTGGACATCGAACGGCTCCCGACCATACGTCACTGCAATGAGGATAGTGCCGCTGCTCTATCCTGTCCAGTTCAGGGCCACCTGGATTGTGTCTCGGTTTGAAATCTGTGGAGTTTGACCGACTTATCCCAACTCCGGAAACGGGGGCGTGACACCGTCCCGACCCGCGACTAAAATACCGGCATGACGAATTCGGTCGCCTCTCCTCCCAAGCCACGATAGCCCCGGCAGCGCCGTCCAATGTTGGACGGGACGCGCCGGGGCATCGAGCTAGGAGAGGCAAGATGTCTAAAGACATGACGCGGGCGCGCCGCCGGCATGAGCGGGCTCGTATGGTCGTGAAGGCTCGGCGTATTCTCCCTTGGGCCGACGTTCCGCAAAAGGTCGCCGACAATCTGGCAGTGTGCAGTTGCTGGATGTGCGGCAATCCACGACGCTACGGAATTGAGCCGACCATACAGGAGCGGCGGCAGGCCATTCGGGATCTGGATTGGGATCAATGAAGGCGACGGGGCGATGCCACTACCGCGCGTCGCCCCGTCAAATTTCAAACTGAAGCACCACAGCCACCTGAATCAAAAGCGGGAAGAGTCGGCACCCTTCCCGCTTCCGCTCATCAAGCTGCCGTCTTCTGCTTGCGCAGGATGCCCAGGATGTCCGACGCAGCCTTCGGGATGTTGGTGCCCGGGCCGTAGATCGCCGCGGCGCCCGCCTTGTAGAGGAAGTCGTAATCCTGCGGCGGGATCACGCCGCCGCACACCACCAGGATGTCGCCAGCGCCCTGTTTGCGCAGTTCCTCGATCAGTTGCGGCACCAGCGTCTTGTGGCCGGCGGCCTGGGACGACACGCCGATGACATGGACGTCGTTCTCCACCGCCTGCCGCGCCGCCTCGTCCGGGGTCTGGAACAGCGGCCCGATGTCGACGTCGAAGCCGATGTCGGCGAAGCTGGTGGCGATCACCTTGGCGCCGCGGTCGTGGCCGTCCTGGCCCATCTTCACCACCAGGATGCGCGGCCGGCGGCCTTCCTCGGCGGCGAAGGACGCCACCTCCTCCTGGATCTTCCTGAAGCCCTCGTCGCCCTCATAGGCCGAGCCGTAGACGCCGGACACCGAGCGGATGACGGCGACATGGCGGGTGAAGGCCTTCTCCAGCGCGTCGGAGATCTCGCCGACGGTGGCGCGGGCGCGGGTGGCCTCCACCGACAGAGCCAGCAGGTTGCCGGTCTTCTCGGCGGCGGCCTTGGTCAATGCTGCCAGCGCCTCCTGGCACTTGGCCTCGTCGCGGCTGGCGCGGATCTGCTTCAGCCGGGCGATCTGCGCCTCGCGGACGGCGGTGTTGTCGATGTCCAGCACGTCCACCCCCTCGGGGTTCTCCGGACGGTACTTGTTGACGCCGACGATCACCTCCTCGCCGCGGTCGATGGCGGCCTGACGGCGGGCGGCGGCCTCCTCGATCAGCAGCTTGGGCATGCCGCTCTCGACCGCCTTGGTCATGCCGCCCATCTCCTCGACGCGGCCGATCAGTTCCAGCGCGGCGTTGGCGAGGCTGTTGGTCAGATGCTCGATGTAGTAGGAGCCGCCGAGCGGATCGACCACCTTGGTGACGCCGGCTTCCTCCGCGATGATCAGCTGGGTGTTGCGGGCGATGCGGGCGGAGAACTTCGTCGGCAGGCCCAGCGCCTCGTCGAAGGCGTTGGTGTGCAGCGACTGGGTGCCGCCCAGCACCGCGGCCATCGCCTCGATGGTGGTGCGGATGACGTTGTTGTAGGGGTCCTGCTCGGTCAGCGAGACGCCGGAGGTCTGGCAGTGGGTGCGCAGAGCCAGCGAGCGCGCGTCCTTCGGCTGGAACTTCTCCTGCATCAGGGAGGACCACAGCAGGCGCGCGGCGCGCAGCTTGGCGATCTCCATGAAGAAATTCATGCCGATGGAGAAGAAGAAGGACAGGCGCGGCGCGAATTTGTCGACCGGCAGCCCCTTGGACATCGCCGCGCGGACATATTCGAGACCGTCGGCGATAGTGAAGGCCAGTTCCTGCACCGCCGTCGCCCCGGCCTCCTGCATGTGATAGCCGGAGATCGAGATCGAGTTGAACTTCGGCATGTGCTGGGAGGTGTACTCGATGATGTCGGCGATGATCCGCATCGAGGGTTCGGGCGGGTAGATGTAGGTGTTGCGGACCATGAACTCCTTGAGGATGTCGTTCTGGATGGTCCCGCTCAGCTTGTCCTGGCTGACGCCCTGCTCTTCCGCCGCGACGATGTAGCCGGCCAGAATCGGCAGCACCGCGCCGTTCATGGTCATCGACACGGACATCTTGTCGAGCGGGATGTCGGCGAAGAGAACCTTCATGTCCTCGACGCTGTCGATCGCCACGCCGGCCTTGCCGACATCGCCGACGACGCGTGGATGGTCGCTGTCATAACCGCGGTGGGTGGCGAGGTCGAAAGCCACCGACAGGCCCATCTGGCCGGCCTTGAGATTGGCCTTGTAGAAGGCGTTCGACTCCTCCGCGGTGGAGAAGCCGGCATATTGCCGGATGGTCCAGGGCTTCACCGCGTACATCGTGGCGCGCGGGCCGCGGGTGAAGGGCGGGAAGCCGGGCAGCGTGTCCAGCTCCATCCCTTCGAGGTCCGCGGCGGTGTAGAGCGCCTTGACGTCCAGACCTTCCGGGGTCTTCCAAACCAGCTTGGAAAGGTCACCGTCGGCGCCGAGATCCTTGGCGGCCAGCTTGTCCCAATCGGCAAGGGTCTTCTTCGGGAACTCGGTCATCGACGCCTCCTGATGGCTTCTTATGGCGCTGGTAGGGTATCAGTGCGTTCCCCCCCCCCGACGTCCCCCTTCCAACGGTCCCATGAACCATTGGAAGGGGGCAAGGAGGTACGCTTCCTCTCGGTACTGTTCTTCTTATTATACGGTTACGCGAATTCCACGATCTTCTGATCGACCGCCAGGCTGCTGCCCGGGGCTGCGTGGATTTTCGCGACCGTTCCGTCCTGCGCGGCGCGCAGAATGTTTTCCATCTTCATGGCCTCGACCACGGCCAGCACTTCGCCGGCCTTGACCTCCTGGCCTTCCGACACCGCCAGCGACACCAGCAGGCCCGGCATCGGCGACAGCAGGAACTTCGACATGTCCGGCGGCGCCTTGACCGGCATCAGCGCGTCCAGCTTGGCCGCCTTCGGGGTCAGAACCTTGACGATGGCCTGCGATCCGCTGTGGTGCAGGCGATAGCCGACGCCGACGCGGTCGATCTGCACGCAGACATGCTGGCCGTTGACCGTGCCGCGGAACAGCGGCTCGCCGATTCGCCAATCGCTCCACACCGTGTGGTGCTTGCCGTCGATGTCGACGGTATAGCCGATCCGCTGCGGGCTGCCGTCGGCCGGGTGCAGGTGCACCGGATGCTGGGTGCCGTCCAGCACCACCACCCAGTCGTCGCGCACCGTCACCTTGCTGCCCGGCATCTTGCCGGAAATCTGGATGTCGCGGTCGTTCAGGCTGCGATGGATCACCGCCGCCACCGCGATCAGCACGGCTGGGTCTTCCGGCGGCAGGTCGGAGGCGTGGAAGCCGTTCGGATATTCCTCGGCGATGAAGTTGGTGGTCAGCCGCCCGTCGACGAAGCGCTGATTCGCCATCAGCGAGGCCAGGAACGGGATGTTGTGGCTGACGCCACGGATGTAATACTGGTCCAGCGCCTCGCGCATGCCGGCGATCGCCGCGTCGCGCGTCGATCCCCAGGTGCAGAGCTTGGCGATCATCGGATCGTAGTACATCGAGATCTCGCCGCCCTCGAACACGCCGGTGTCGACGCGGACATGTGGGTCGGCGGCCGGCGGCTGGTAATGGGTCAGGCGGCCGGTGGAGGGCAGGAAGTTGCGGAAGGGATCCTCGGCATAGACGCGCGCCTCGACGGCCCAGCCGGTCAGCTTCACGTCGTCCTGCTTGATCGACAGCTTCTCGCCGTAGGCGACACGGATCATCTGCTCGACGAGGTCGAGGCCGGTGATCAGCTCGGTGACCGGATGTTCGACCTGAAGACGGGTGTTCATCTCCAGGAAGTAGAAGTTGCGCTCGGCGTCGACGATGAACTCCACCGTGCCGGCCGACTTGTACTGCACCGCGTTGGCCAGGGCCACCGCCTGCTCGCCCATCGCCTTGCGGGTGGCGGCGTCGAGGAACGGCGACGGCGCCTCCTCGATGACCTTCTGGTGGCGGCGCTGGATCGAGCATTCACGCTCGCCCAGATACAGGCAGGTGCCCTGACCGTCGGCCAGAACCTGGATTTCGATGTGGCGCGGCTGCTGGATGTACTTCTCGACGAAGACGCGGTCGTCGGCGAAGCTGGAACGCGCCTCGTTCTGGGCCGAGCGGAAGCCCTCGCGCGCCTCCTCGTCGTTCCAGGCGACGCGCATGCCCTTGCCGCCGCCGCCGGCCGACGCCTTGATCATCACCGGATAGCCGATGTCACGGGCGATGGTCACCGCCTCGCTGTCGTCGGCGATGACGCCGAGATAGCCGGGGACGGTCGAAACGCCGGCGGCCTTGGCTAGCTTCTTGGACTCGATCTTGTCGCCCATGGCCTGGATGGCGTGGGCGTCCGGACCGATGAAGGCGATGCCGGCGGCTGCCAGCGCCTCCTGGAACTCGCGCTTCTCCGACAGGAAGCCATAGCCAGGATGGACGGCCTGGGCGCCGGTCGTCTTGCAGGCCTCGACGATGCGGTCGACCAGCAGATAGCTCTGGGCCGACGGGGCGGCGCCGATATGGACGGCCTCGTCGGCCATCTCGACATGCAGGGCGTTCTTGTCGGCGTCGGAATAGACCGCGACGGTCTTGATGCCCATGCGGCGTGCCGTGCGGATGACGCGGCAGGCGATCTCGCCACGATTGGCGATGAGGATCTTCTCGAACATGCTGCCGGCCCTCACAGCGGAATGTTGTCGTGCTTGCGCCAGGGGTTCTGGAGCTGCTTGTTCTTCAGCATGGACAGCGCCTTCGTGATGCGGCGGCGGGTGCCGTGCGGCATGATGACGTCGTCGATGTAACCGCGCGAGGCGGCGACGAAGGGATTGGCGAACTTCTGCTTGTACTCTTCCGTACGCGCTTCGATCTTCTCGGCGTCGCCGATGTCGCCGCGGAAGATGATCTCCACCGCCCCCTTGGCGCCCATCACCGCGATTTCGGCCGAGGGCCACGCATAGTTGACGTCGCCGCGCAGATGCTTGGACGACATCACGTCGTACGCGCCACCGTACGCCTTGCGGGTGATGACGGTCACCTTCGGCACGGTCGCCTCGGCGTACGCGTACAGCAGCTTGGCGCCGTGCTTGATGATGCCGCCATACTCCTGGCTGGTGCCGGGCATGAAGCCGGGGACGTCGACCAGGGTCAGGATCGGGATTTCGAAGGCGTCGCAGAAGCGGACGAAGCGCGCGGCCTTCTTGGAGCTGTCGATGTCCAGGCAGCCGGCGAGCACCATCGGCTGGTTGGCGACGATGCCGACCGTGGAGCCGTTCATGCGGGCGAAGCCGATGAGGATGTTCTTGGCGTATTCCGGCTGGAGTTCGAAGAAATCGCCCTCGTCCACGATCTTGAGGATCAGCTCCTTCATGTCGTAGGGCTTGTTCGGGTTTTCCGGCACCAGCGTGTCGAGCGAGAAGTCCTCGCGGTCCAGCGGATCGGCGCAGGGACGGACCGGCGCCTTCTCGCGGTTCGACGACGGCAGGAAATCGACGAAGCGGCGCAGCTGCAGCAGCGCCTCGACATCGTTCTCGAAGGCCAGATCGGCCACGCCCGACTTGGTGGAGTGGGTGACGGCGCCGCCCAGCTCTTCCGCGGTCACGACCTCGTGGGTGACGGTCTTCACCACGTCGGGACCGGTGACGAACATGTAGGAGCTGTCCTTCACCATGAAGATGAAGTCGGTCATGGCCGGCGAATAGACCGCGCCGCCGGCGCACGGCCCCATGATGAGGGAAATCTGCGGGATGACGCCGGACGCGTCGACGTTGCGCTGGAACACCTCGGCATAGCCGCCGAGCGAGGCGACGCCTTCCTGGATGCGGGCGCCGCCCGAATCGTTCAGGCCGATGACGGGGGCGCCGACCTTCAGCGCCTGGTCCATGATCTTGCAGATCTTCTCGGCATGCGCTTCGGACAGTGCGCCGCCGAAGACCGTGAAGTCCTGGCTGAAGACGAAGACGAGGCGGCCGTTGACGGTGCCGTGGCCGGTCACCACGCCGTCGCCCGGAACCTTCTGGTTTTCCATGCCGAAGTCGATGCAGCGATGTTCGACGAACATGTCGAACTCCTCGAACGACCCTTCGTCGAGGAACAGGTCGATTCGCTCGCGCGCGGTCAGCTTGCCTTTGGCGTGCTGGCCGGCGATGCGCTTCTCACCGCCGCCCAGCCGCGCCGCGGCGCGCTTGGACTCCAACTTGGCCAGAATGTCTTGCATCGGGCGTTTCCAATCCTTGGCGTCGCAGTGACTGTCCCCGCTCCGGCGGCAAGCGACGCAATCATTCACCGGAACGCCGCGGATTATTCACAAACTTCGCAGCGCTTCAAACAGCCTCTTCGCAAAAAGGTGCGAAGTTGCGAAGCCCTTTGCAATTGCGGCTTTGCCGTTGCTAAGATTGCGAAGAACGGCCGGTTTCCAAGGCCATCGCCGGGGCGGGAATTTATACGTATGCAAAAGAAGCTATTCCTTGGCTACAAGCTGCGCCGCCTGCGCGAACAGCGCGGCCTGACCCAGGCGTCGCTGGCCAAGACACTGGAGCTTTCTCCCAGCTATCTCAACCAGTTGGAGAACAACCAACGCCCGCTGACCCTGCCGGTCCTGATGCGGATCGCCGCCATCTTCGAACTGGAACTCTCCGCCTTTCTGGAGGACGAGGACAGCCGGCTGGTCTCCGACCTGCGCGAGGCGCTGGCCGACCCGCTGTTCGCCGGTGCGCCGCTGACCGCGGGCGAATTGCGCAGCGTGGTGGGGTCGAGCCCGGAACTGGCCCGCCGGGTGCTCAGCCTGCATCAGGCTTATCAGAAGCTGCATGAGCGGGTGCAGTCGCTGGCCGACAGCCTGTCCAACCGCGAACAGGGCGACAGCTTCGCCGGCCCGCAATTTCCGTATGAAGAGGTGCGAGACTATTTCCACTATTGCAACAATTACATCGGCCCGCTGGACGAGGCGGCGGAGCGGCTGTGGGATACCGAGAAGATCCATTCCGGATCGCTGCTGAACGAACTGGCCGCCTATCTGAAGCGCCGTCACGACGTGCGGGTGAAGATCGTCGCCGACGAGGCGGGCGAAACCGCCATGCGCAGCTACGACGCCACCACCGGAACGCTGCGGCTGTCGGCCCTGCTGACCAGTTCCAGCCGCGCCTTCCACATGGCGAACCAGATCGCGCTGCTGGAGTTCGGCGACCAGATCGACGAACTGGTGGATCAGGCGAAATTCTCCAGCGAGGACGCGCGGTCGATCTGCCGGGTCGGGCTTGCCAATTACTTCGCCGGGGCGCTGGTCCTGCCCTACCGCGCCTTCGCCGCCCAGGCCCGCGCCCTGCGCCACGATGTGGAGCAACTGCAAAGCCGCTTTTCCGCCAGCTTCGAGCAGGTCTGCCACCGGCTGTCCACCCTGCAGCGGCCGGGGGCGCGCGGCCTGCCCTTCTATTTCGTGCGGGTCGACATGGCCGGCAACATCACCAAGCGCCATTCGGCCACCCGCTTCCACTTCGCCCGTTTCGGCGGCGCCTGCCCGCTGTGGAACGTGCACGAGGCCTTCGCCCAGCCCGGCAAGATCCTGGTGCAGTTCGCCCAGATGCCCGACCGCACCGCCTATATCAGCATCGCCCGCACGGTGACCAAGCGCGGCGGCGCCTATCTGAAGCCGTCACGGCAGTTCGCCGTCGGGCTGGGCTGCGAAGCGAGCCACGCGCCGGAGCTGGTCTATGCCGCCGGCATCGACATCACCGACATGAAGGCGGCGGTGCCGATCGGCGTGAACTGCCGCCTGTGCGAGCGCACCGACTGCCAGCAGCGCGCCTTCCCGCCGATCGGCAGCGAATTGCGGGTGAACGAGCATCACCGCAGCTTCGTGCCCTATCTGTTCAATCCGCCGGACACACGGTCCGGTTGATCTCCGCCGCGGCCGGGACCGCGTCGCGATCTTCCAGAACGACCCGGTCACGCCCTTCGTCCTTGGCCCGGTAAAGCGCATTGTCGGCCCGGATCAGCAGGCGGTCGATGCTGTCGCCGTCCCGGAAGCCGGCGACGCCGAAACTGCCGGTCTGCCGGTGGCCGTTGGGGAACCCATAGGCGCGCATGGTCCGCCGCAACCGCTCGGCAATCGCAAAGGCGGCTTCCAGGCTAGTCTCCGGGCAGAGGACCAGGAATTCCTCGCCACCCCACCGGCCGACCGTATCGGTCGACCGCAGCGCTTCGCGGGCCAGACCGGCGAACTCTACCAGGACCTGATCGCCGAAGACATGGCCGTAGCGGTCATTGACCTGCTTGAAATGGTCCAGATCGATGAGGATGATCGACATCGGCCTGCCATAGCGGACAGCCCGTTCCATTTCCGAACTGCAGACGTCATTCAGGCGGCTGCGATTGGCAAGGCCGGTCAAGACGTCGGTGCGCGACTGCACCCGCAGCCGCTCGTTCACCCGCATCAGCTTGACGATCCAGAACAGGCTCGTCAGAACGACCGCCGCCGGAATCACGAGCAGTTTCGCCAACGTCCAGCGGTCGAGCGGCGACTGGACCTGAATGGAGACATGGCGGTTGGCAATGGCGGTCCGCTCGGCGGCCGAGATCGTCCGGACCCCGCGGTCGAGGGCCGCCAGCAGGTCCGGCTCGTCCCGGCGCACACCGATCCGCAGCAGATTCTCATAGCCCGGCACATGGCCCGCAACCTTCAGGTTGAACCAGCCGGCCGTCTTGATGGTGTAGACGGCGACCGTCAGCGATCGCAGCGTCATATCCGCCTTGCCACAGGACACCATGGCAAATGCGTCGGCCTCGCTGTCGACCAGGACGATGCGCAGGTTGGGGAAATCGCGCCGCACCCTCTCTTCGATCGACGTACCCTTGGGAAGCACCATAGTCTCGCCGCTGACGCCGGCGAGATCGGCGACATAGTCGTGATTCTCCCGCGTCACCAGCACGTTGGGATCGACGAACAGCGGTTCGGTGAAGGCCAGCCACTCCTCACGCGTCGGCGTCCGGTTCAGAAAGCTGAGGAAGCGGCAACGCCCATCGCGCGCCGCCGCGATGCTGACCTCCCAATCATGGGTCGACAGGACACGCAGGTCCACACCGGAGCGTTGCGAAACCAGGGCCAGCAGGTCCGCGGCGATTCCCTGGTGCTTTCCGTCGGCGGTGATCGATTCGTAGGGCGGCCAATCCGGATCGGTGCAATAAGGGACCGCCTCGCCGGCATGTGCCGCCGCACCGGCCAGCAGCTGCGCCGGAACCGCAAGCGCCGCAAGAATGTGCCGCAGCCGGCCCAACGGTCGCCCGGACATCGATTCTGCCATAGAGCCACTTCTCCGGTGTCGGCCAGCCTACCCAGGTATACCGCGGAAGGATAACGCGCTTCGTGGATTAGGGCTTGCTAAATGATGCGCCACTGGCCCGTAACTTGCTGAGAATGGGTCGCAAGATCGGCCGGAGCGCTGACCCCGGTCGTTTTCCGGCCCGATCGCTGCAAGCTGCTTCGCATTTTGCCAATGGCGGGCCATGGACGGTGACAATCTGCATCACGCCCCCAACCGGCGGGGGACGGCCTTCGCTCCCGAAGCGCTGGCGCGCATGCTGTCGGTGTCGACCGCGGCCCTGGCCCAGGGACGCGGCATCGCCCTGGACGTGAGCGTGCTGAGCGGCATGCCGCCGCGGCTGGTGGGTGATGCGGAAACCGCGGGGGCGCTGTGCAACGCGCTGGCCGCCAGTGCCATCGCCAATGCCGGCCCCGGCCGGCTGGACGTCCGCCTGTCGGCCCTGCCGGCCGGGGATGAGCGGGTGACCCTGCGGACCGAGCTGACCGGACGATTCGACAGCCATGGCGAGACCGGCTTCGACCAGGAACTCGCCCGACGCCTGCTGGCGGCACTGGGCGCCCAGATGACGGTGGAACACCATGCCGACGGGATGCGGCGGGCGGTGCTGGACATGCCGGTCGCCCTGCCGTCGCGCGCCACCGACGCCGAGCGGCTGATGAACTGGGCTCGCGCGCGGGGCGGCCGGCTGCTGGTGGTGGACGACAGCGCCACCAACCGCATGGTTGTCGCCGGGCTGCTCGCCAAAGCGGGCTTCTCGGTCGAAACCGCCAATGGCGGAGCGGAAGCGGTGGAGGCCGTCGCCCAGGCGCCGGTTCCGCCCGAAGCGGTGCTGATGGACGTCGCGATGCCCGACATGGACGGGGTGACGGCGACCGCCACCATCCGCCGGCTGGGCGACGGGCGGGGCCGCATCCCGATCATCGCCGTCACCGCCAACGCCCAGCCGGAAGACCGCATCCGCTGCCTGTCCGCCGGGATGAACGACTATCTGACCAAGCCGGTCCGCCGCGCCGACCTGCTGGGCGCCCTGGAACGCTGGCTGGCGCCGCAACCGGTCTGAGATCTTAGAAGGACGAGTCCGGCTCCTTCAGGAAGGCGTCCTCGTCCGGTGTGCCGCGACGGCCGAGGATGGCGTTGCGGTGGGGGAAGCGGCCGAACCGCTGGATGATCTCGCGGTGCCGCCGGGCATAGCGCACCGTCGTCTCGTCGCCCACCCGCTCGGTGAAGAGGGCGACGGAGCGGTCCTGGCTCGCCAAATCCTCGTGATGCTCGAACGGCAGGTAGAGGAAGATCCGCTCGTCGGTCGTGCATTCCAGATCGAAGCCGTTAGCGACGGCATGGTCGCTGACGGCCCGCGCCTTGTCATCGGTGGCGAAGGCGCGCGGGTCATCGCGGAACATGTTGCGCGGCACCTGATCCAGCAGCACGCACAGCGCGATGCAGCCGTCGACATCGTCCATCCAATGATCGTACGCGCCGTGCGCCGCCGCTTCGTAATGCGGGCCCAGCGTATCGGCGACCGCCCGGTCGAAGCTGGCCGATTTGCGGAACCAGTAGGGCTTCATCGCCTCGTCGAACCAGAAATCGACGATCTCGTCGATCAGCTTGTCCACCATTATCCTCTCCGTCCCCGTATCCGATGTCCGACGACCCGTTCCCCCAAAAGGAACAGGGCGCCCAACGGGGCGCCCTGTCCAGGTCTCAAATCGCCTCACCGAACCATCGGGCTCAGTGCAGCGTGCTCCACAGCTTGCGCTTGGCGGCGTACATCAGGCCGGCCAGCACCAGCAGGAACAGGATGACCTTGACGCCCATCTGCTTGCGGGCATCCAGGTGCGGTTCGGCGACGAATGTCAGGAAGGTCGCAACGTCGTGCGCCTGCTGTTCCACCGTCGCCTTGGTGCCGTCGGCGAAGGCGACGCCGTCGGGCTGCAGGATGTTCGGCATGCCGACCTGATGGCCGGGGAACACCTTGTTGTAGTTCATGCCGTCCATGATGTGGACGTCGGGCGGCGGCTCCCCGAAGCCGGTCAGGAAGGCATAGAGGTAATCCTCGCCACCGACGCGGGCCTTGGCCATCAGCGACAGGTCCGGCGGCAGCGCGCCGTTGTTCGCCACGCGGGCGGCCTGGTCGTTCGGGAACGGCGACGGGAAGCGGTCGGCCGGGATGCCCGGACGCATGAACATCTCGCCCGCGTCGTTCGGACCGGCCTGCACCTCATAGCCGGCGGCGAGCGCCTTCAGCTCGTCTTCCTTGAAGCCGATGCCGGCCAGCGTGCGGATCGGCACCAGATGCATCGAGTGGCAGGCCGAGCAGACTTCCTTGTAGATCTGGAAGCCGCGCTGCGCCGCCGCCTTGTCGATGGTGCCGAAGATGCCGGAATGCGGCCAGCTCTGCTTGGGGATGTGCACGCCTTCGGAGGCCTGCGCGGCCCCGGCGATGCCGAGCGCCAGCGCCGCCGAAAGGATTGCAGTCTTCAACGCGCGCATCAGGCCTTCTCCATCGGCTTGGCATGGGCGCCGGCGGCGATGCCACCACCGCCCTTCAGAACGGACTCGGAGATGCTGGTGGGAAGCGGAGGTGTGCGCTCCAGCTTGCCCAGCAACGGCAGCAGGATCAGGAAGTGGAAGAAGTAGTAGGCGGTGCCGATACGCGCGATCAGCAGCCACGACCCCTCGGCCGGCTGCGAACCGGCATAGCCCAGGATCAGGGCGTCGATCGCCAGGATCCAGAAG
Source organism: Azospirillum sp. Sh1 (assembly GCF_008365135.1). Taxonomy (NCBI): domain Bacteria; kingdom Pseudomonadati; phylum Pseudomonadota; class Alphaproteobacteria; order Rhodospirillales; family Azospirillaceae; genus Azospirillum; species Azospirillum sp. Sh1. Next base: position 149,181 of record NZ_VTTK01000009.1, read on the forward strand.
AACTGGCGGTAGATCGGGCGGAACTTGCAGCTGCGGATCTTGGAGCGGTCGAGCCACGGCAGGAAGGCCAGCAGCGCGATCGAGCCGAACATCGCCAGCACGCCGCCCAGCTTGTCCGGGATCGCGCGCAGCATGGCGTAGAAGGGCAGGAAGTACCATTCCGGAACGATGTGCGCCGGGGTCACCAGCGGGTTGGCCGGAATGTAGTTGTCCGGATGGCCCATGTAGTTCGGCATGAAGAACACGAACACCGCGTAGATGATCAGGAAGATCACCACGGCGAAGCCGTCCTTGACCGTCACGTAGGGGTTGAACGGAACGGTGTCCTGCGGACCCTTGGGCTCGATGCCGAGCGGGTTGTTCGAACCGCAGACATGCAGCGCCGCCGTATGCAGGATCACCAGACCCAGCAGGACGAAGGGCAGCAGGAAATGCAGCGCGAAGAAGCGGTTCAGCGTCGGGTTGTCGACCGAGAAGCCGCCCCACAGCAGCGTGACGATGGGATCGCCGACGATCGGGAAGGCAGAGAACAGGTTCGTGATGACGGTGGCGCCCCAGAAGCTCATCTGGCCCCAGGGCAGCACATAGCCCATGAAGGCGGTGCCCATCATGACGAGGAAGATGATGACGCCCAGGATCCACAGGATCTCGCGCGGCGCCTTGTAGGAGCCGTAATACATGCCGCGGAACATGTGGATGTAGACGGCGATGAAGAACATCGACGCGCCGTTGGCGTGCACATAGCGCAGCAGCCAGCCGTAATTCACGTCGCGCATGATGCGCTCGACCGAATTGAAGGCCAGCGAGGTGTGCGACGAGTACTGCATCGCCAGGAACAGGCCGGTGGCGATCATGATGACCAGCATGATGCCGGCAATGGCACCGAACGCCCACAGATAGTTGACGTTCCGCGGCATCGGGTAGTGATTGTACTCGTGATCCAGCATCGTGAAGATCGGCAGGCGGCTGTCGATCCAGTTCACGACCGGATTCTTGAACTTGGTGGCTTGAACCTGAGCCATCTCGGGGTCTCCAGAACCGTTGGGCCGCTTAACCGAGCCGGATCTTGGTATCGCCGGTGAAGGCGTACGTCGGAAGGACAAGGTTGGCGGGGGCCGGGCCCTTGCGGATGCGCCCAGCGGTGTCGTAGTGCGAGCCGTGGCAGGGGCAGAACCACCCGCCATAGTCGCCGCGCGGATCGGTGACCTTCTGCCCGAGCGGCACACAGCCCAGATGCGTGCAGATGCCGATGACGATCAGCCATTCCGGCTTCTTCACGCGGGCATCGTCGGCAACCGGATCGCGCAGGTCGCCCAGATTGACCGTCTTGGCGGACTCGATCTCTTCGGCGGTGCGGTGGCGGACAAAGACAGGCTTTCCGCGCCAGGTGACCGTGATCGCCTGGCCGACGGCCACGGGGGCCAGATCGACGTCGATGGAGGCGAGCGCCAGGGTGTCGGCCGCCGGGTTCAGGCTGTCGATGAAGGGCCAAGCCGCCGAGGCCGCCCCGACGACGCCGACCGCACCGGTGGCAAGATACAGAAAATCGCGGCGGGAACCCCCCTCGCCGCCGGAGGCCGCGTGGCCACCCGTCCCGGGCGGATGCGTGGTCTGAGCCATAAGCCTGTTTCTCCTCAAGGCATGCCCGACGCCCTTTGCCCGCGCCGGACGACCGATGGACCGTAATACTGCAAGACGCGGCTAGCCCGCCCGCCGGAAGGAAAACCCTCAGGCATGCCGCGTCGGTCCGGAGTGGGTATCTCCGGATTCAGACCTGCGGTATACCGTCGCGTCGACATCTTGAAAAGTCCTTGGCCGGGGGACAATTTGTCGCGTGTGCGAAGGGCAAGAACATTTGTATGCAAAACAAACACTTCGAAGCAAGGCCCGCGTTGCGCCTTGTGCTGTTCGAACCCGACATTCCGCAGAATGCGGGGACGCTGATGCGACTCGCGGCGGGGCTCGGCGTCGCGCTCGACCTGATCGAACCCTGCGGCTTCGTGCTGGATGACCGCCGGTTGCGGCGCGCCGGGATGGACTATCTGGACCATCTCGACTGGGTCCGGCACAGCTCGTGGTCCGCGTACCGCGCGGCGCCGCAGGCCGGGCGGCTGGTGCTGCTGACCACGCGGGCGGCGATCCCCTACACCGACTTCCGCTTCGCCCCCGGCGACCGCATCCTGGTCGGCCGCGAGAGCGCCGGGGTGCCCGACGAGGTGCATGACGCCGCCGACGCCCGGCTGGTGATCCCGATGGTGCCACCCGCCCGCTCCTTGAACGTTGCGGTCAGCGCGGCGATGGTGTTGGGTGAGGCCTTGCGGCAGACTGCCGCACAAGAGACGCGGCGAACCGCCGGACAGGATACGCCATGACAGCCGACCCCAGCATCGTCGAAGACCGCAAGATCCGCGCCGCCGCCTGGTTCCAGGAGTTGCGCGACCGCATCTGCGCCGCCTTCGAGACGCTGGAGGACGAACTGACCGGCACCCATGCCGACCTGCCCCCCGGCCGGTTCGAGCGCAAGAGCTGGACCCGTCCGGATCATGCCGGCGGCGAGGGCGGCGGCGGCACCATGTCGGTGATGAAGGGCCGGGTGTTCGAGAAGGTCGGGGTCAACATCTCGACCGTCCACGGCACCTTCAGCCCGGAATTCCGCGCCAACATCCCCGGTGCGGCCGAGACCGGCGCGTTCTGGGCGGCGGGGATCAGTCTGGTGGCGCACATGCGCTCGCCGCTGGTGCCGGCGACGCACATGAACACGCGCCACATCGTGACGACCAAGGGCTGGTTCGGCGGCGGCGCCGACCTGACGCCGATGATCCCGGACGACCGGGACACCGCCGACTTCCATGCCGGCCTGCGCGCCGCCTGCGACCGCCACGACCCGGACTATTACCCGCGCTACAAGGAGTGGTGCGACCGCTATTTCTACCTGCCCCACCGGGACGAGGCGCGCGGTGTCGGCGGCATCTTCTTCGACAATCTCGAGTCGGGCGACTGGGAGGCCGATTTCGCCTTCACCCGCGATGTCGGCACCACCTTCCTCGACAGCTACGCCGCGCTGGTCCGCCGGCACATGAACCGGCCCTGGACCGCCGAGCAGCGCGAGCACCAGCTGATCCGCCGCGGCCGGTACGTCGAGTTCAACCTGCTCTACGACCGCGGCACCACCTTCGGCCTGAAGACCGGCGGCAACACCGAGGCGATCCTGATGAGCCTGCCGCCCGAGGTGAAGTGGCCCTGACCTGACGGCCCCGACCTAGCGGCGCTGCCCCATCTGCAGCCCTATCTGAACCCAGGGCGCCCAGGCCTGCCGCACCATCTCGCCCCACAGCCGCATCGGCGCCATCCACAGTTCGGCCATGCCGGCCGCCGCCGCCATCGGGTCGGCACCCGGCTTCCCGCCGACGGGGCCGGCCAGCAGCAGCGGGGTCATCAGGCTGGGGGCGAGCAGCTTGGCCACAGCGTCGAAGGATGGGGTGGCGCGGAACTGGATTGCGATCACCTCCGCCCCATCGTCGCCGGCCTCGCGGTGGCGGATCTGGATTTCCAGGTTCGGCAGATGGGCGGTCAGCGTCGTTTCGTCCGGCTTGCGGTCCATGCTCAAGCACTCCGTTCGTGTTTCTGGCCGGGGGTCTGGCTGCGTCAGGATAGGGTTTTTGCAACTGCGAAGAAACCCTCTCCGAAGGGGGTAGCGGCAACCAAATGCGGCGCCGGCCGTTGATGGGGCTATGGACAGCACGCTCCCCCCGTCCGATCTGGCCCCACCCGATGCGGTCTCCCCCGACGCGGACACCCCCTCGCCCGAACAGGAAGCCGCCTGCGCCGGGCTGACCTACAGCACCGACGAGATGCCCGGCATCCGGCGGCGGCGCTGCGGCAAGGGCTTCCGCTACCTCCGGCCCGACGGCGTCGCAGTGACGGAGGAGGACACGCTGGCGCGCATCCGCAAGCTGGCGATCCCGCCCGCCTACCGCGACGTCTGGATCTGCCCCGATCCCGACGGCCATCTGCAGGCGACCGGCCGCGACGCCAAGGGACGCAAGCAGTACCGCTACCACCGCCGCTGGACCGAGCTGCGCGAGGGCACCAAATTCGGCCGCATGCTGGATTTCTGCCGCGCCCTGCCGCTTCTGCGCGAGCGGGTGAATGCCGACCTCGGCCGCCGTGGTCTGCCGCGGAAGAAGGTGCTGGCCGCCGTGGTCCGGTTGCTGGAAACCACGCTGATCCGCGTCGGCAACGAGAGCTATGCCCGCGAGAACAAAAGCTACGGCCTGACCACGCTGCGCGACGGCCACACCGAGATCGAAGGGTCGGAGGTCCGCTTCTCATTCAAGGGCAAGTCGGGCAAGGAATGGAACGTCTCGTTGCGCGACCGCCGGCTGGCGCGCGTCGTCTCCGCCTGCCGCGACGTGCCGGGCGACGAGCTGTTCCAGTATCTCGATGCCGACGGCCAGCGCCACGCCGTGACCTCCGGCGACGTCAACGCCTATCTGCGCGAGGCGACCGGCGCCGATTTCACCGCCAAGGACTTCCGCACCTGGGCCGGCACCGTGCTGGCCGCGATGGCGCTGCGGGAGTTCGAGAGCTTCGACAGCGCCAGCGCCGCCAAGCGCAACGTCACCCGCGCCATCGAGCAGGTCGCCACCCGCCTGGGCAACACCCCCAGCGTCTGCCGCAAGAGCTACGTCCACCCCGAGGTGCTGGACGCCTATCTGGAAGGCGCCCTGCTGGAGTCGCTGAAGCGCGAGGTCGAGGCCGAGCTGCGCGACGAACTGGCGGGGCTGAGTGGTGAGGAGGCCGCAGTGCTGGCCTTCCTGCGCGAAAGGCTGGAGCGGGAGACCGCATCTCGGGCGCGGGAGAAGCGGTAGGGGTGATGTAGAGGTATCGGCTGAAGATGCCCCCTCCCTAACCCTCCCCCGCTCTGCGGGAGAGGGGACTGCCGCCGCTTCAGCATTTACATCACGCCGCCAAGGCGTCCTACCCCCTCTCCCGCGTCAGCGGGGGAGGGATGGGGAGGGGGCATCGTCAGCCAGCAACTTCCCCTCAAACCGCCTCCGCCGCCTCCGTCACCGGCAGCAGACGGCGCATGACGAGGCAGACCAGATCGCCGGCGATCAGGCCGTCCGCCCCCACATGGGCCTGCACGCTGCGCAGCACCAGTTCGGTGCGGTCGCGGGCGGACATGCCGCGGCTGTGGGCCAGGGCGGCGGCAAGCCGCTCCTCGCCGAAGGGCTCGCGCTGGCCGTCGACGGAGCGCAGCACGCCGTCGGTGCACAGGAACAGCGTCTCGTCCTGGTTGAGCGTCACCACAGCTTCGGCATAGGGCGCGCCACGGCGGACGCCCAGCGCCGGGCCGCCGGTGGCGGTCAGGAACTCCACCCCGCCATCGGCGGTGATGCGGCAGGCGCCGCGATGACCGGCGGCGGCATGGACCAGCGTGCCGGCCACACGGTCATAGACGGCGACGAAGACGGCGGCGAAGCCGTTGAAGGGGCTTTCGCCGCACAGCCGCTCGTTCGCAAGGGTCAGGATCGCCGCCGGGCCGACGCCCGGACGGGCGGCTTCGCGGATGGCGCCGCGCACCATCAGCATCAGGAAGGCCGCCGGCACGCCGCCGCCCGACACGCCGGCGGTGACAAGCAGGCTGTGCCTGTCGTCCAGTTCGACCACGTCATAGAAGTCGCCGCTGACGGTATGGCCCGGCAGCAGCATGCCGTAGAACTGGCTGTCGCGGCCGACCGGAAGCTGACGGGGCAGCAGGTTGGACTGCACGTCGCGGGCGGCGCGCTGTTCCTCCTCGATCAGCTGTTCGGCGGCGGCCAGCTTCTCCGTCTTGGTCTCCAGCTCCGCCCCGCGCATGACCAGCTGGGCGTCGAGAGTCTCCTCGCGTGCGCTCGCCTCCATCGCCATGCGGCGGAAGACGCGCGACAGCCGGCCGAACTCGTCGTCGCGGTCGGCGGCCTCGTTCAGGGTGAAGGGGTTGAAGCGGCCGGCCTCGACCGCCTTGACCGCCTCGCCCAACCGCTCCACCGGCGCCATCTGGTCGCGGGCGAAGCGCACGCAGGCATAGACGCCCAGCGCCAGCACGAGGACGCCGACCAGACCGCCGATCTTCAGCTGGCGGCTCAGCATCGCCCCCGGCTCCGTATAGGGAACCCGGACCACCGCGACCGTCGGCATGCCCGCAGCCGAACCCGCGGCGGTGGCGGGGCCGGCATAACGGATCGGCGCCAGGGCCAGCATGCTGTTGCCCGACACGCGGATCGCCACGTCGCCACCCGGCACCACCGCCTTCGCCGCCGCGGTGTCGGCGTCGGACAGCGGGCCGCCGGCCCCGTCGCCCATCACCGCCCCACGGGCCAGAACCCGCCCCTCGCGGTCGAGCAGCCATGCCCCCTCCACCGCGCGGGTGGCGAGCAGCCCGTCGATCAGGCCGTCGGTGCCGGAGTTGCGCACGATGTCGGCGAGGCGCCGCACGTCGGCGCCGACCTGGACGATGCGCGGCTTGTCGGCGCCGGTCACGCCGGCGAACTTCATCAGCTTGCCGTTCTCCATCGCCGGTTCGGAAACCACCGACGCGGGGGAGCGGTTCAGCAGGCCGGCATAGGCGCCGTGGCGCGGCCCGCCCTTGGCGTCCTGGCCGAAGACCGGGTCGGGACCGGCGAGATTGTGCAGATAGGCCCGGCCGCGGTTGTCGGTGATCCACATCTCGTCCGGGCCGCCGGTTTCGGCGATCTGCTTCAGCCGGTCGTTGATGGCGCGCGGCGGCTGCTTCGCCGCTTCCGCCATCGCCACCAGATGGGCGGTCAGGGTCGCTTCCGACAGCAGCCGTTCGGACAGCAGGGCGTCGACCTCCTGCGGAATGTCGCGGGCCTGGGCGGCTCCGCGCGCGAGCAGGCCGGCGGTCAGCCGCGCCTCCGCCTCGATCCGCTCGGTCAGGGCGGCGCGCGTCGTCCAGGCCATCGTCGTGGTGACCGCCGCGATCGCCAGCAGCACCAGACCGGTGACCAGCAGGATCAAACGCTGTTGGAACGTCATGGGATTGCGCCCGCCCCCTGTGGCTGAAGAAGCACTTGGCCTTTGCCACCGCTTCTACCGGTCCCGGGCGCGCAAGTCCAGGCGCCGGTCGGCCTGGGGAGGCGAACAGGGTGCCGCCCGGGGGCCCGGCAGGGGGCCAGGCGCAAGATTCGACCGCGTGCGCGACATTATATCTTTCGTAACCAGATGGTCGGTAAGACGGAAAGGACCCGCCGCCTTCCCGCTGGTGCACGCCCATGCCGATGAATGTCCTGGAAATCGCCGTCTATGCCATGGTCCTCACCGCCGGCCAGCCGCATCCCTTCGAATGCGTCGCGGTCAAGCCGGAGGGGGTGAACTGCACCAACGGCCTGTCGGCGAAGGCCGACGGCCCCAACCTGCTGTTCAACACCGGGGTCCAGATCATCAAGGACCGTCAGGGCCGCGTGCAGCTGAGCAACGGGCTGCAGACCCGCTTCGACAGCTCCGCCTGGGTGGAATTCCAGGATGCGGGCAAGAAGCCGGTGGTCAGCGTCCGCAAGACCGGCCCGCTGCGCTTCAAATTCTCCAACGGCTTCCAGTGCGAGGCGATGGGCAGCCCGGAAGACATGGCCCGCTGCTACAAGCCCTGACGGCAGTCTCTGCTCAGCGGCTGATGCCGCGGCGGTCCATTTCGTCTTCGATGGCGCGGCGGTTCTGCCGGATCTGGCGCTGTTCCTCGCTCAGCCGTTCATACTGGTTGCGCAGGTCGCGGTCGGAATAGTCGCCGTAGGCATTGCCGCGGCGATTGCCGGACGATCCTTCCTGGCGGCGGCCATCTCGATTCACGTCGCGCTCGTCGCCAGCGCGGTCATTGCGGTCCTGCGGATAGGCGTTGGGATTGACGGTGCGGTTCAGCTGGTCGAGCGCCCCGCCCCATCCGCTCTGCGATTGACCATTTTGAGATTGGCCGGTCTGGGCCAGCGCCGGTGACGAGACGGCCAGGACGGCGGCGGCCGCCAGGATGACTGTACGCATCGGACGTATCCCCTTCATGCGGTTGTCGTTCTCTTATCGACAACCGCCGGGGAAGCGATCCGTTACGATTCCAGGGGATCGGGACCCAGATCACCACGGCCGTGCGGGGCGTCGAGGTCCAGTTCCGGCCCCTTCGGCACGATGCCGGTTGGATTGATGGTGGCGTGGCTGCCGTAGTAGTGGCGCTTGATGTGATCGAAATTCACCGTCTCCGCCACGCCCGGCACCTGATAGAGGTCGCGCAGATAGCCGGACAGGTGCGGATAGTCGGCGATCCGCCGCTTGTTGCACTTAAAATGCCCGACATAGACGGCGTCGAAGCGCACCAGCGTGGTGAACAGGCGCCAATCCGCCTCGGTCAGGCGGTTGCCGGCCAGCCAACGTTGGGTCGCCAGCCTGGCGTCGAGGTCGTCCAGCGCGGCGAACAGCGCGTCGAATGCGGCCTCGTACTTGTCCTGGGAGGTGGCGAAGCCGGCCTTGTAGACCCCGTTGTTGACGGCGTCGTAGACGAAGGCGTTGACGCGGTCGATCTCCTCCACCAGCTCCGGCGGGTAGAAGTCGGTGCGCACGTCGGTGAAGGCGTCGAACTCGCGGTTGAGCATGCGGATGATCTCCGCCGACTCGTTGTTCACGATGCTGCCGGTCTTCTTGTCCCACAGCACCGGAACGGTCACCCGGCCGCTGTAGGCGGGATTCGCCTTCAGATAGACCTCGTACAACCGGCGGGCGCCGGTGACCGGCTCCGGCTCGGCGAAGGTCCAGCCGTCCGACAGCATCAGCGGATCGACCACGCTGACGCCGATGACATCATCCAGCCGCTTCAGCTTGCGGAAGATAAGCGTGCGGTGTGCCCACGGGCAGGCCAGCGACACCATCAGGTGATAGCGGCCGGCCTCCGCCGGGTAGGGGGTGGAGCCGTCGGCCGACACCCGGTCGCGGAACTGCGCCTCCGTCCGGACGAACGCGCCGCCGGTCTTTTTGGTGTCGTACCACTGGTCGTGCCACTGTCCGTCGATCAGCAGGCCCACGGCTCCCTCCTCTTCTTCAGCGTTCTTGAAGGCTCATCAACCGTGCAGCTTGGTCGCGATCTCGGCGACATGGCGGCCCTGATAGCGGGCGCCGTCCAGTTCGACCGCGCTCGGCCGGCGCGAGCCGTCGCCGTCGGCGATGGTGCTGGCACCGTAGGGCGAGTTGCCCATCACCTCGGACACGCCCATCTGGCCCTGGAAGGAATAAGGCAGGCCGACGATCACCAGCCCCAGATGCAGCAGCACGGTGTGGGTGCTGAGGATGGTGCTCTCCTGCCCGCCATGCTGGGTGGCGGTGGAGGTGAAGGCGGCGCCGACCTTGCCGACGAGCGCGCCCTTGGCCCACAGCCCGCCGGTCTGGTCGAGGAAGTTCTTCATCTGCGAGGCCATGTTGCCGTAGCGGGTCGGCGTGCCGATGACGATGGCGTCGTACTGCGCCAGTTCGTCCACCGTGGCGACGGGGATGTTGCTCTCGTCCTTGTAATGAGCGGACTGGCGGACGGCCTCCGGCACCAGTTCGGGCACGCGCTTCACCGCCACCTCGGTCCCGGCGACGGAGCGGGCGCCTTCGGCCACCGCCTGCGCCATCTCCGACACATGGCCCCAGCTGCTGTAATAGAGGACCAGAACCTTCGCCATCGCCGTCACTCCCTGTTTCGTTGAACGATCACGTCGCCGCGACCGGTGCCGGCCCGGCGGTGACACCAGAGATAGGGCGAAGTGTGCGTTCCGGTAATCCCGGATCTTGGCACCTCATTGTTTCCGGGTGTACAACAATGCCATGGATCGCCTCGACGACATGCTCGCCTTCATCAAGGTGGTGGACACCAAGAGCTTCACCGCCGCCGCCGACCGGCTCAACCTGTCGAAGTCGGTGGTCTCCCGCCGCATCGGCGAGTTGGAGAACCGGCTCGGCGCGCGGCTGCTGAACCGCACCACCCGCAAGCTCAGCCTGACCGAGGTCGGGCAGGCCTATTACGAGCGCTGCACCCGCATCCTCTCCGATCTGGAGGAGGCGGAGCAGGCGGTCGCCGACCTGCATGCCGCACCGCGCGGCCGGCTGCGGCTGAACGCGCCGGTCAGTTTCGGCATCCTGCATCTGGCCCCGGCGGTGGCGGAGTTCCTGGAGCGCTATCCGGCCATTGAGATCGACATGGACCTGAACGACCGCACGGTCGATCTGATCGACGAGGGCTATGATCTGGCGGTGCGCATCGGCAAGCTGCGCGACAGTTCTCTGATCGCCCGGCGGCTGGCCCCGGCGCGGATGGCGCTGTGCGCCAGCCCGGCCTATCTGCAGAAGCATGGCGTGCCGGAGACGCCGGACGATCTGGCCAACCACAATTGCCTGATCTACACCAACGTCCCCACCCCGGACCTGTGGCCCTTCATTGTGGATGGGGAAACACGCAGCGTTCGGGTTTCAGGGCCGATCCGCAGCAACAACGGCGACCTGCTGCGCGAAGCGGCGTCGGCCGGCGTCGGCTTCATCATGTCGCCGACCTTTCTATGCGGACAGGCATTGACGCGCGGCGAACTGGTCAGCGTGCTACACCGCCATGTCCCGACGGAGGTCAGCGTCAACGCTGTCTATCCGCAGAACCGCCACCTGTCGCCGAAGGTGCGGGTGTTCGTGGATTTCCTGGTCCAGCGCTTCGGCCCACGCCCCTATTGGGACTGCGCGCTTCTCGACACGCTGCCCCAGGACGAAGGCTGATGAGGTTCACGTCGGCTGGTTCGGCCGGCGGCGGGAGCGCAGGTTCAGCGCGGTGATGAAGTTCGGCTGCTGGCCGACCACCGGGCCTTGCGGCACCGGCTTCTTCGCGGCGGTGGACAGGAAGCCGCCGACCCGGCCGCGCAGTTCGACCGCATGGTGCGCCGCCTCGTCCGCGGTTTCCGCCACCTGGCGACGGACGGACGGTTCCAGCGTGTTGAAGGCGCGGGAGGCGAATTCGAAGGCCGGCTGCGATTTGGTTGCGATCACCTGACGCAGCGCCTTGGACACCAGCACCGTGTCGAGGCCGCCCGGCCCCTCCACCCCGTCCAGCACGTCGGCGAGGATGCCGATGGCCTGGATCGTGCGGTTGTCGTCCAGCGAAAGGTCGTGAGCGTCCATACGGGTCTTCCGATCGTCTCAAGCGGTACGGGTCTCGCCCCTGCGGACACCCGGGTTGCACCGACTGAATCATAGTGTTTGCGCCGGCATCTGGCAATGGACGCCGGATCGGCCAGCGGTGGAATCGTTAAGACCGCGCTTGGACGATCACGGCTGGATGGTCAAGGCCGGGTTGCGAAGGTCGGCGGCAGCAGCCGTTCAACGCAGGCGCCAGCATCGCCCACGGCCAGCGTCTCGACGAAGCGGGCGGCGGCGTTGCGGCCGCACAGGCTGGTGCCCAGCACGTCATGCCCGATGCCGCGGAAGGACAGCAGCGTCGCGCGCGGCAGGCTCCGCCCCATCGCCTCGGCCCGCGCCGGGGCGGTGAAGGTGTCGTAGGCGCCGGTCAGGATCAGTGCCGGCACATCGGCCGCCACCGGCCGGTAAAAGGACGCATCGACCGGCGGCAGCCCCAGCGCCGGACAGGCGGCGTCGTAATCGGTCTCCACCGCCTCGGCCATCACAAAAGGGCGCAGGTCGGCGGCGGCGCGGCGGGCGGCGGCGGCGTCGATGTGCGGACGGTTCTCGCGGCAGCCGACGGTCAGGTTCAGGCCATAGGCCAGACTGTCCAGCACGGTCCAGATCGGCGGCGGCATCACCAGGGACAGCACGGCCGGGTCGTCCACCCGCCCCGTCGCCGCGGGATCACCGACGATGCGGTCGAGACGGTCGAGCAGAGCCGGCACCGCCACCATCCCGTCGCCGCTGCCCAGCCGCAGCGCCAGGACGCCCGCCAGGATCGGCCAGTCCAGGCGCAGGTCGGTCTCCCGCCCGGTGACGGGATGGCGCAGCCGCAGCTCCAGCGGTCGCCGCTCCAGCGCAGCCGCCAGCCGTTCGACCGCCTGCCCCAGCCGGGGGAAGGCGCGGGCGCAGTCGGGCTGGGCGGCGCAATCCTCGACCATCCGGCGGTGGGCCTGCCGGATGGCGGTGAGACGGTCGAGGTCGAGCCACGTCGCGTCCGCCGTTGCCGGAGAGTTCAGCACGAGGCTGCGCACCGCCGCCCCGTCGATGCGCAACAGCGCCTGCGCCAGCACCCCGCCGTACGAGGTCGCCACCACGTTCCAGCGCTCGACCCCCAACGCGCGGCGCAGCGCCGGCAGGTCGGCCGCGCTCTGGCCGCTGTCGAAATCCTCCAGCCGGTAGCCGGCACGGCGCAGCGGCTCCAGGCAGGCGGTGGCGTCCTCCGCCGTCACGCCGCCGAACCAGTAGCGCAGCGGGTCCAGCCCCGGACAGCGCAGCGACGGTTTCGACAGGCCGGTGCCGCGCTGATCGACCAGGATGACGTCGCGACCGGCCCGTATCGGCGCCAGGATCGCGGCGGTGCCGCGCAGATCGTCGCTGCCGCCCTGCCCCGGCCCGCCGCTGAGCAGCACCACCGGGTCGGCGGCCGGCGCGCCGTTCAGTGCCGGCAGGATCGTCACGAACAGGTCGACCGGCGGACTGTCCGGCCGCTGCCAGTCGGACGGCACGCGAAAGGACCGGCAGCGCGGCGCCGGCCCGGCCGGCAGCGGACCGTCCGGGCAGCGGGCCTCCGCCAGCGCGGGGAGAGCCGGCTGGACGGGAGCGACGGCCGGGACCGCCGCGGGAAGAGGGGCCGGGACGGGAGCGGGGACGGGAGCCGGGATGGCAGGTGGCGGCTCCACCGCCACGATCTGCGGCGACGCCGGGGCCGGGGCCGGGGCCGGGGTTGTGGACGGGCTGGCCAGCCGGTCGATGCCGAGGCCGAGCAGCCCGCCGGCCAGCGCGCAGAGCACCAGAAGGCCGCCGATGATGGCGAGACGCCGGCCGCCGCCTTTCATCGGCGGTGCTATTCGGCGATGGTGGCGAAGAAGGCGGACTGGGCGACCACACCGCCCTTGGCCTCCGCCTTCGCCAGCGCCCCGCGCAGGCTCGCCAGATAGGGGCCGGCCGGCTCCACCTCCTCGCGGTCGGCGGGGAACAGCGGTTCGCGGGTCACCAGCGCCAGGATCATCGCCGGGCCATAGGGCGGGGCGATGGTATAGACGCGGTCGCTCGCCGATTTCGCGACGCCCAGAGTCACCGGCCGGCCGGCCTCCAGCCGGTCGTCGCGGCGCAGCCGCATCGGCACCATGTGGATCGCGTTGCCTTCCATGTCGATGTAATCGACGGTCAGGTAACCCGAGGTCCCGGCGGTCACGGTGACTTCCAGCTTGTCACCCTTGCGGTAGACCATCGACGGCCGGTTGAAACCCAGCCCCAACGCAGCGTTCCCCTGCGCCTCGGCCCGCGCCGGCAGTCCGGCGACGCCCAGCGCCTCGCACAGCGGCCAGGGCCGCACCGCGACCTGCGCATCGACGTCGATGCCGGCCGGCAGGGCGGTGATCGCCGCCTTCAGCGCCCTGGCATCGTCCTCCGTGCCGACATAGCCGCCGATCCGCAGCCCGTTCGCGGCTTCGGCCGTCCTGACTCCGGCGCAGGCGAATCCGCCGGCGGCCGTCTCCACCGCCTTGCGCGCCTCGGCCGGCGTCAGGCGCGGGACCGGTGGAGCGACGGGAAGAGCCGCCTGTTCGACCTTCGGCTGCGGCTGAGGTTGTGTCGGTGCCGGGGGCCTGACGGTCTGGACCGCCGGGGTGATCGGCAGCGGCGGAACGGCCGGCTCGGCCTTCGGCTGGACCGGGCTGGGCGGCAGGGCGTCCAGTTCCACCCCCTCCTTGGCTGCGGGCGGCGGTGCGGGTGGGGGCACCGGGGCGGGGGCGGAGGTGCCGAGCGGCGCCGTCGTCATGCCCGTCGAGGGCGGCGGAACCGACGCGGTCGTGACCGGCGGAGCCGCATCGGTCGGAGTCGGCGCGGTCGGAGCTGGCGCGGTCGGGGTAGCGGCCTGCTTGGCGGGTGGCTGCGATTGCCCGAACAGCAGGAAACCGGCGATGCCGGCCGCCACCAGACCGCCGACCCCGCCGGCGATCAGGCCGACCGGCGCCTTCTTCGCCTCCCCCCTGGTTTCCACCTTGGCTTCCGCCTTGGTTTCCTGGGGGGCCTTGGCCGCCACCGTCGGCGTCACCACCGTCCTCGTCTCCTTTTCCGGCGTGGAGACCGGAAGGGAGGTGTGTTCGAAAGGCGTGATGTCCGCGGCGCGGCGGGTCAGGGCGCCGACCAGCTCCGCCATCGTCGCGGCCCGGTTCTGCGGGTCCGGCTCCAGCATCGAACAGAGGACGCCGCGCAACGGCTCCTCCACTGCCGACAGGTCGGGCACCGACATGCGCCGCTCGATCATCGCCTGCGGCGTGCGGCCCATGTCGAGCGGATGCCCCAGCGCCGCCGCGGCCAGCACCAGACCGGCGCTGTAGATGTCGGACTGCGGCCCGACCTGCCCGCCGAACAGACCGAACTGCTCGGGCGAGGCGAAGCCGTATTTGCCGGCGAAGCCGTCGCCGATGACTGTTCCCGCCCCGGCGGCGGTCTGCTTGGCGATGCCGAAATCGATGATCTTGGCGTTGGCGATGTCGCGGCCGGGCAAGATGACGTTGTCGGTCGACATGTCGCGGTGGATGATGCCGCGCTGGTGCGCCGCCGCCAGACCGGAGGCAATGCGGTCGAGCAGCACGGCGACCGACGCCGTGTCGAGCGGACCGGCCTGCAGCACCTCGTGCAGCGACGGGCCGTCGAGGAACTCCATCGACAGCAGAAGCCGGCCGAATTCGTCGCGGAAGACGCCGTCGTAGGACACCACCGCCTCGTGCCGGATCTCCCGCAATGCCGCCGCCTCGCGCCGCAGCAGCTCGACCATCTTGGCGTCCTGCGCCAGTTCCGGCCGGATCACCTTCACCGCATGCCAGGTGTCCATGTCGACATGGCGGGCGCGGTGGACCTCGCCCATGCCGCCGCGGGCGATCAGCCCCTCCACCCGATAGGTGTGGCTCAGCAGCGTGCCCGGCCCGATCGGTTCCGGAACGGCCCGGACGCCTGACGGCTCCACGCCCGAAGCGGTAGAGGCCGGCACCGGGGTGGACGGTACCGGTGTGGACGGTATCGGTGTTGCTGGCGGCGCCGTCAGCCGGGTGGCCTGGGGATCCGCCCCTGTTTCCGTGCCCGTATCCGCCCCCGCGCCGGCGGCGGGCAGGATGGCGGTCGGCTCGTGGCTGTCGTCGGGGGGCTGGGCCATGGAAGGGGCGTGGTCCGGTCAGGGGGTTGATGCGGCGGCGAAGTCGGGCGGGTTCAGTCGGGCTTTCCGCTGTCGGCACCGCCCGCACCGGCAGTACCGCCGTCGCGGCGGATGAAGCGGTCGTATTCACGGGCGATGGCATCGCCGACGACGCGGTCGAAATCCTCCTCCAACTCGACCACCAGATCCTTGTAAAGGACCTCGTACTGATCCCAATAGCGGGCCTTGCGCGCGGCCGGAACGAGGCTGTCGAGGAGCCGGGTCTCCAGCCGCTGGCTGAGCGCGCCGGGATCGAATTTGGCGACCACCTGCTTCAGCGCGGTCTGCAGCGCCGCGGCATAGGCGAGGTGATGGACCTGCACGTCGCTCGCCGCCTCGCGCACCGCGTCGCCCATCGGCAGGAAGCCGCGCAGGCGCGGGTTGGCCAGCACCGACACCGCTTCGTCCAGGGTTTCGCAGCGCTTCAGCGGGTTCTCCCCGGTGGGGCGGAAGCTGGTCTGCTCCAGATGGAACTCGTCCTTGAAGCGCGCCCGCGCCCGCAGGCTGGCATGCAGCGCCCCCAGGCTGGCGCGCAACGCCTCGCCCAGGCTTCGCATCATGGCGGTGGGATCCGGCAGCCCGTCCGGCGGCAGCGGAGCGCCGAACCCCTCGTAGAAGGCGGCGACCGCCGCACCGGCATCGGGCGCCGCCAGTTGCGCGGACAGCGGCGCCGGTGCCGGCGTTGGTGGAGGCGCCGGCATCGGCCTTGGCGCCGGAGCCGGCATCGCCGCGACCGGACGGGGAGCGAGGTCGGTATCGTCCGGCAGCGGGTCCGGTTCCGGCGGCGGGGCCGATTCCGGAGAAAGAACCGGGGCGGCGGATTTCAGCGGCAGGTCCGGCGCCGCCTGATCGGGCAGAGTCTCGTCGATGTTCCAGTCGTCCGGCAGCGCCTGGGTCGATTTCGGCGGCGGGAACGACAACGGGTCCGGGATGGCCGGGGCCGCCGGCTGCGGCATGCCGAAGAGGTCGTCGTCCCAATCGTCGGGGATGCCGCCGCCGGACGACAGCTGCGGCTCGTCCGGGAACGGGGCCGGGAACGGGGCCGGGGCCGGGGCCGGGAAGGAGACGCCGACCGACACCGCCTGGTTCAGCGGATCGGAATGGTCGTCGACGGTGCCGAAATGCCAGTCGTCCGCCCGCTCCCGCGCTGCCGAGCCGCTGCTGGAGGAGGTCCAGGAATCGAACGGCTCAGCCTCCGAACGCAGCGGCTGGCTTTCGAAGGGGCGCGCCGTCGGATCGTCGAACAGCTCGTCGAACGGGTCCTGCTCAGCGGCACGGCTTGCGGGGGCGTGCCGCGCCGGCGCCGGAGCGAACGGGTCGGCCTCCCCGCCTCTGCCGCCCAGCGTGAAGGCCCCGGTGATTTCGGTGAAGCTGGGGGCGCTCAGCGATTCCACCATCGCCTCGATGATGAAGCGGCCGACGCGGATGCGGTCGCCCGACGACAGCGGCGCCGTCCCGTTGCGGCCGATCGGCTGCTCCGATCCGTTGAGGAAGACGCCGTTGGTGCTGGTGTCGGTCACTCGGAAGCCGGACCCGGCCGCTTCGAACACGCAATGCTGGCGCGACAGCAGCAGGTCGGGATCGGGCAGGATCCAGCCGTTCTCCACCCCCCGGCCGACGGTGAGGCTGCCGCCATGCAGCGTCTTCTCGGCATTGCCGCCCAGGGACGCCCGATGGTCCGACACGATCCTCAGCCTCAGCATTCCACCATCTCCACCGCTGGCATCTCCACCGCTGGGGTCTCCTTTGGCTTGGACATCAGCGGACAGGGGGGGCGCCGGCCGCCGCCGCGGGCGCGCCGAGGGGCACTTCGACGCGGCGCAGGTCGCCGTCCACCAATTCGAACAGGACGAGCGCATCGGCGCCCTCGTCCTCCATCATGAACCGGATGCCGGACCCGAACAACGCGTCGCGCTGGGCGGCATCGCTGATCGGCAGGAAGCTGCGCAGCACCGCCGGATCGTAGAAACGGAACAGGTAGGCCGCCCCCTTCGCGTCGTTGACGATGGTGAGCTTGCGGAAATGCCGGCGCACCGTGTCGATGTCGCCGCCGGCCTGCACCAGGATGCCCCAGCCACGGCCCCAGCCTTCCCCCACCAGCCAGTCGGCGACGGCGCCGCCGCGATCCAGCCGGACCAGATAGGGGGCCACCTCGGCCATCTCGCTCGCGGTTTCACCCTGGTAGAGGGCGCGCATCTCCGCCTCCTCCTCCCGCGCCAGCAGGCCGGGATAGAGGCCGGGGTCGCGCGCGGCGTCGACGATCATGTAGAGGCCGCACTCATCCCCATCCGATCCGCCCACTTTCGCGCTCTCGGGCCACAGATGATGCGCGAGCCGGGCAACCACCTCCTGCGGGGTGCGGCGGGGGGATGGGCCTGTCATCGCCTGGTTCATGTCCGGTGGGTCACTTCTGGCAGATCTCGCACAGCGGCGTGTTGGACGCGGCGGCGTTGCGCATCACCATGGCCTGCGCCGCGGCCTTCGGGCTGTGACTTTGCGCCGCGCGCGGCAGCTTCGCCTTGGGCGGCGCCTTGATCGACCCGCCCTTGTCCTTGTCGGCGGGCGACGGCTTGTCGGGCTTCGCCGGCGCCGCGCTCAGCCCGTTGGCGGCACCGCCGCTGTTGATCAGCACCATGGTGCCGTTCATCGAGATGCCGGCGGCGTTCAGCGTGATGAAGCTGCCGCCGACCTTGAGGGTCAGCGAGGCCCCGGCCTCCAGGCACAGGTTGGTCCCGGCATGGACGGCATAGTTGGTGCCGACCTTGTCGTGCACATCGACGCCGACGCTGCGCGACACGCCGCCGCCGATGGATTCCACATGGTCGCCGTCCACCGTGGCGTGGTGGTTCTTGCCCACCCACTCCCACAGGCCCCCGGCGACGTTCACATGCTGGCCCGACGCCACCGACGTCCGGCTGTCATGGCCGATGCGCAGGTCGTAGTCGCGCTGGGCATGGAGGAAGACCTGCTCCTTCCCCGCCTTGTCCTCGAAGCGGATCTCGTTGAAGCCGCGCCCGCCGGGCGAGCTGCGCGTCTTGATGCCGGACCGCGTCTTGTGTTCGGGCAGGGCATAGGTCGGCAGCGCGTCGGCGTTGTTGACCACGCCGATCACCATCGGCCGGTCGGGATCGCCGTCGACGAAATCGACCAGCACCTCCATGCCGACGCGCGGCACCGTCTGCATGCCCCACTGGTGCCCGGCCCAGCTCTGCGCCACCCGGATCCAGCAGGAGCTTTTCTCGTCCGACCGGCCGCGGCGGTCCCAATGGAACTGCACCATGATGCGGCCGAACTTGTCGGTGTAGATCTCCTCCCCCGCCGGCCCGACGACGAAGGCGGTCTGGATGCCGCGCACCGACGGCTTCCGCGTCGACCGGACCGGCCGCACCACCGATTTCGCCGGCAGGGCATAGAAGCTGTTGCCGTAGGAGGCCTTGCGCTTGTCGCCGGGCAGGAACCCTTCGTTGCAGGCGTCGAACTCCAGCTCGGCCACCACGACGGGCTGGTTGTTCTCGGCCGCCGTCGGGTGGTCGGTCAGCGCGAAGGTCATGCCGGGATGCAGGGTGCGGCAGGCGCCGACGCCGTGCACCCCCTCCAGCCCGCGCTCCTCCGTCTCCATCCGGCGGCGGGCGAGCGTGGACCCCGCATCGCGCGTGGCAAAGCGGCCGGGATATTCGAACAGCTCGTACTTGGTGGACACCGGCACCTTGGCGACCGACGCCTCGCCGCTGTCGAGCGGCGTGCGCGGCGCCTGGAAATCATAATCCTTGGTGGCCCAGCGCCCCGACGCGATGGAATAGACCCGCTCCCACCGCTCGATCTGGTCGGCATATTGGCCGCTGGGATTGAAGCGCAGCGTGGCCGGCGACAGCTTGGCGTAGCCGGCCGCGCTGTCCGACAGGATCAGCTTGTGGCGGTTGCGCTCATGCGCGAAGTAATAATAGATGCCCTCTTCTTCGAGCAGCCGGCTGACGAAATCGAAGTAGGTCTCGTTGTACTGAACGCAATATTCGCGCGGCTGGTAGCTGCCGGTCAGGCTGCGGAATTCGAAGTTGGAAAAGCCGAATTCATGGAAGATCGTCTCGACGATCTTCGGCACCGCCATCGGGCCGCCGTTGCCCAGGCTGTGGAAGATGCGGCAATCGCTGGTGTAGGACAGCAGCGACAGCCAGGGCACCACCTCCATCGTGTAATAACGCTGGTCGCGTCCCACCGGCACGCCGACGCCGAGCGAGCGGGCGATGCCGTTGACGTAATGCCGCTCGCCGCTCAGCTGACGGAAGCCGATGTTCACGCTGTTGCCGACGATGACTTCCGGCGCCAACGGCTCGATGGGCCCGAGCGCATCGATGCGGTACAGGAAGGGACAGGACAGCGACTCCCGCCCCTGCACCCGCTCCACCAGCAGCACATCGGGGCCGGCCGGGGTTTCCAGCGACAGCAGGCGGTCATCCTGGACGAACTGCATCACGCGCCCTCCCCGGCCCGGCCGGTCAGGAAATCGGCGAAGCATGCCGCGGGCGGCAGGCCGGCGCCGGTGAAGCCCTGCTCCGCCACGCCTTCCCCGCCCAGCGTCCACCAGCGGGCGGCGGCGGACGTCGACGGCGCGGTGGGTTGCGGCACCGACAATGCGCCGACGGAGCCGACGAAGGCTTCGACATCCAGCGTATGGGTCAGGGCGGACAGGGCCAAGTCCTCCGCCGCCTCGAACCATGGGCCGTCGGTCTCGGCACCGTCGGCGGACTGGCCGGGGGCGAGCAGCGCCACCAGGGTCAGCGGGAAATGCCGCCCGGCCTTGTCGACGCTGGACATCATCACGCCGGCCGCCGCCTGCGGTCCGCACACCCCCGCCGCCAGCACGAAACGCCAGATCGGCGCGTTGAGGTAGCGGTCCATCCACCCCTCGCCCAGTGCCGCCCGGCTGGCCTGCAACCCGTCGAGCAGCCACTCGTGCCACGGGTCGGCGAAGGTCCGCGGCAGTCCACGCAGCAGGAAGTCGCCGCGCGCCGGCAGTTTGCCGAAACAGCCGGCATGTCCCGTCAAAGACTGTCCCATCAAAGACTGTCCGGGCATCGGAAGTCCTTGAGGTCGCGGATCGAGAAGGGGTTGACGGCGCTGGTCATGCGCACGTCGAACCCGGCCGACTTGCCGGCGGCGCCGAAGCTCAGCGGGATGCGGTCGGGCACCGCCCCCTTGCGGCCGCGGTTGGCGTCCAGCGTGCGGAACCACGCCCAGCTTCCACTGCGCTGGGTCATCTCCGGCGGTTCGGTCGGCTGGCCGGTGAAGGTCACGCGCAGGTCGCCCGCCCCGCCCGGCTTCGGCCATTGCAGCCCCTGCGCCAGCGTGGCGTTGCGGGCGAAGGTCAGGCGCTGGCCGTCGATGTCCAGATCGACCTGCTCCACTCCCGGACCGAGGTAGGTCGGGCGCAGTTCGAAGCGCAGCGACGGCGCCCGGCCCCCGTCGGGGAAGAAGGCGTCGCGGATCGCCGCCGCATGCTGGAAGGCCGGCAGGACCGCGGCCGGGATGCCGAGGTCGGCGGCCGACGGCTGCCAGCGCCAGGGTTCCTTGGTCGTGTCGACGAACGGCCGCAGCCGGTTGGTGAAGAAGGCGTCGATCAGTCCGCCGGGCGCGAACATCCGGGCGAAATCATCCATGCCGACGTCGGCCGAGGCGCCCTTCACGAAGGGATAGCGGTTGTCGAGCGCGCGGCGGCACCAGGGCACGACCGTGCTCTGCCATTCCGCGTTGATCTGCGAGCGGGCGCCACTCAGCGTCCGCGCCGTGCCCTGCTCCACCAGCTCTTCCGTCCAGCGACGGACCGGCTGCGGGAAATAGCCGACGTCGGTGGCCAGCTTCTGGAACACCTCGCCGCCGCCGTTGGCCGCCAGATCGAACAGCTTCTGCCCACCGCCGGAGCCGAGCGACAGCCGCGCCAGCACGGCATGCACGGCCTCCAACTGGCGCAGCAGCTCATCCAGCCGGGCGTTGCCGCTGTTGCGGGTGAAGTCGTTCAGCGGGCGGAAGCGGTCGTCGACCATCTGCGTGACCAGCTTCGCCACGCCGCTGTCGGCCGCCGCCGCGGCAACCGCAGCCACCGCGGGCGAGACGCCCGCAAGCGCCACCGCGGGCGAGGCGCCGGCCGGCGCCTCCGGCACGCGCTGCAGCGTCGTCTCGTTCGCCACCGCCGTCAGCAGCTTCTGCAGGGGAGAGCTGCGGCCGGACAGGATGTTGACCTCCTCGGCCAGCGCCTGCGGGTTGGCGGCCGGCACCAGGGTGATGTCGTTCAGCAGCGCATCCCAGCGGCCGGCATAATCGCGCAGGTAAAGCGTCAGTGCCGCCGTCTCAAGTTCCGGACCGGCTTCCTGCCCGCGCGGGGGCCCAAGCAGCCAGCTGAGGTCGCGCACCGAGCGCGCTGCGCCGGGCAGGCCCGGCAGCATGACGGAGGTGAAGCCTTGCAGGGTATAGAAACCGGGGACGCCGTCGCTGAACCGCGCGCCGGAGGAGCGGCGGAACACCCGGTCGCCTTCCGGCCCGGCCTGCTCCGACGGGCGCCAGTCCTGCAGCTTGCGCGCCGCCTCGCCGTCGCGCACGGCGGCATAGGCGCGGGCGGCCAGCGGCGTGCGGGCCAGCACCTCGCGCGCCTGCCGGATCAGCTCGGCATCCAGGTTGGCCTTCGGCAGGCCGGCGGGAGCGGACAGCCCGGCGTCGATGTGGCCGAGGATCGCCTTGGTCTCGTCCTCGCCCGGCGGGGGCGAGACCCGGCGCAGCCAGCCGACGGTCCAGCCCTTCACCTCGTCGCCGTTGACCGGACCGGCGCCGCCCAGCGTCAGGTAGAGGCGCAGCAGGGCCTCCACCGCCGGGGCGTCGTCGGCCATCAGCCGGTCGCGCAGGTCGCGCTGCACCCGCACCAGCAGGCGCGGCATCAGCAGCCCGTTGACGGCGCGGCGATAGAGCACATCGCCGGCCTCCTCCAGCTTGTCGCCCTGGTAGAGACCGAAATCGAGCGCCAGCTTCTGCTTCAGCGCCAGCGTGTCATGGCCAGCCGGCAGGGCGCGCAGCTCGTTCAGCACCGGCCACACGCGGCGGATGTCGTCGTCGGCGACGGTGCCGGCGGCCAGCGCCTCCGCCTTCGGCCGATAGGCGTCGACCGCCTGCTGTTCACGGTCGATCAGCCCGGCATTGCCGAGATAGCTGGCGACCCAGGCGGCGGTCGCGGCGGTGGTGACCAGCCCGAACAGGCTGTAGGCGATGCGCGGGATCCAGATGCGCCGCCGTTCCGCCGCCGGGTCGAAGCCGACCATGTTGGCCTCGCGGAACACCAGATCGTTCAGCAGGCCGCCCAGGAAATAGCTGCGCTGCTGTCCCGCGGCGACCGCGCCGCCGCGGAAGGGCGCCGCCGGCAGGCCGAAGCTCTCGGCCAGACCGCCGATCAGCCGGTCGATCTGCGTGCCTTCCTGGGTGCCGCTGGTGAAATAGATGCCGCGCAGCCGCAGCGCCGGCTCGTACCGGTTGGCCTTGAAGGCGGCGGACACGAAGTCGAGCAGCGGCTCCTTCAGCGAGGCGAGCTGCGACGGGAAGGCGAAGATGGCGCCGCGGCGCTCCTGCGCATGTTCCTGCTGGATGCGGTCGACGGCACGTGCGGACAGCCGGCCGGCGATGCCGTCCAGCTCGCTGCCCAGCGTCGCCATGCCGGCATCGCCCAGCTCGCTCTCGGCAGCCGGCAGGGTGACGCCGACGATCTGCCGGCGTTCGTCGCGGTTCAGGTCGTGGAAGAACTCGTTGAAGCCGGCGATCAGGTCGGCCTTGGTCAGCAGCAGGTAGACGGGCGCCTTGACCTTGAGCGTCTCGTACAGCTCGCGCAGGCGGCGGCGGATGGCGGCGGCATGCTGCGCCCGCTCCTCCGGCCCGGCGGCGGCGAGGTCGGGGACCGCCATCGCCACCAGCACGCCGTTGATCGGCTGGCGCGACCGCGCATCCTTCAGCAGCTTCAGGAAGGCGCCCCAGCCGGTCTGGTCGACCGTCTCGTGGCTGTCTTGGGTGGTGTAGCGCCCGGCGGTGTCGAGGAAGATCGCCTCGTCGGCGAACCACCAGTCGCATTGCCGGGTGCCGCCGACGCCCTTCAGCGGCTTGCCCCCGGTCTGGTCGGCCAGCGGGAAGTTCAGGCCGCTCTTCAGCAGCGCCGTGGTCTTGCCGGCGCCCGGCGGACCGATGATGACGTACCAGGGGGTGCTGTAGAGATAGCCGTCGCCCAGGCCCCGCTGCTTGCGTCCGGCCTTCAGCAGGGCGAGGGATTCGGCGAAGGTTTTGCGCAGGCCGGCGACCTCGTCGGCCTGGTCCACCGCCGCCATGCGCGCCGCGTCGGCGCCGCCGGTCAACTCCGCCGTCATCCGTTCCTCGGCCTTGGCGTCGCGGCGCTTCAGCAGGAGCAGCACGATGACGAAGATCGGGAAGGGCACGGCGGCGGCGACCGCCAGCCAGGGCATGTCCAGACCGGCGAGCGGCGCCAGCAGCGCGATCAGCGCCGCGGCGATCACCGCGGCGATGAGGCCCAACACTGCGCGGGAGAGCAAGATGGCGGTCAGCCGACTCATTCCGATACCCCTGTCCCTGATCTTCCTTCGGCATCATCGCCTTTCGGCGTCTCTGCCGGCCGCTGGCACCGCCCCGGGCGGGGCGGGGCCGCTCACTTCTTGAGGATGATGTCGATCCGGCGATTCGTCGCCCGGCCTTCGGGCGTGTCGTTGGACGCCACCGGCTCGGTATCGGACTTGCCTTCCGCCTTCAGGCGGGACTTGTCGGCGAACAGCGGCTCGAACTCCGCCATCACCGATTCGGCGCGGGCCTTCGACAGGTGCCAGTTCGACGGGAAGCGCAGGCGTCCGCCGCCGGTCATCGGCACATTGTCGGTGTGGCCGGTGATCAGCACCGCGCCCGGCTCCTCCGCGACGGCACGGCCGACGCGCAGGACCGATCCCCGCACCTTGTCGTTCAGGCTGGCGCTGCCGCTGGCGAACAGGTTGCTGCCGCGCATGCGCACGGTGACCGACAGCGCGTCCTCCGTCACCTCGACCAGCCCTTCGGCGATCTCCGGTTCCAGGAATTTGCGCACGCGCTGGACCTGGGTCGTCGGCGGCGGGGGCGGCGGGGCGATCTGCGGCGGGGGCGGCGCCTCCTCCGCCAGCTTGACCGGGGCGGGCGATTCGATCACCACGCCGCCGTGCGGCGGCAGCCCGGCCAGGCCGGCGAACAGCCGGTCGGATGCGCCGTTCAGCAGGAAGCTGAGGGCCAGGAACAGCAGCAGCAGGAACAGCGCGGTTCCGGCGCCGGTCACCCAGACCGGCAGCGAACTGCGCGGCGGCCGGTACTCCATCGCCATCGCCGCCGCGTTGGGGCAGAGGATGCGGTCGGCGTAGCCGCGCTGCTTGACCAGGATGTTGTAGACGTCTTCGCGGATGCGGGCGTGCTCGGTGTCCTGGCGGCCGCCGACACGGTAGCGGCCGCGGAAGCCCAGCGACAGGCAGAGATACATCAGCTCCAGCAGATCGCCGTACTTGCCCGGATCCTGGCGGGCGGAGGCGAGACGCTCATAGAACTGCTCGCCGCCGACGACGTTTTTGTGGAACATGCTGGTGACGTTCTGGCGCGTCCACGAACTCTGGCTGCCCCAGGGGGAATTCAGCACGATGTCGTCGACCAGCGCGCAGAGCACATAGTGCGCCGTCGCCTGGGTCGCCCCGTCCATGCCGGACGACGTCACCCATTTCTTGAAGTCGCCGAGCGCGCCGATCACGCGCTGGCGCAGCGATTCCAGGTCCGGCACGCCGCCGATGTCGTTCAGCCGCGCCGCCAGAAGCAGCACCGGCGAGGCGGCGGCGGCCAGCGGCGAACGCGCGGCGAAGATGGCCGCCAGCGCCGGGCCCGAAACCCCGACCGCCGACGCCCGCGATGCGAAAGCCGTCTCCCCGCCCGCCGAACCGCCGGCTGAACCGTCCGATGCGGCCGGCCGCCGGCCGCCCGGCGTCGGCATCAGGACCGTGCGTTCCGATTCCGGTCCGGGCGTGCCGCCAAACTGATCGCCGCCTTGCATGTCCACCCCAATCCGCGCTCCGTCCCGGAATCGGTCCGGTCCACCTTTGCAACCACTTTGAACGAACCAATCGAGCTTAATCTACCCATTTTTCACGGCCGATTCCGGTGGGGCATGCGTCATGCTGCCGTGGCGCCGCCATCCTCACGGCTTTCCGGCCTCGGGCGCCGCCAGCGCGAAGGGATTCAGCTCGTTGCCGCCGGTCTTGAAGATCGCGGACTGATGCCAGCGCTTCTCCCGCGCAAGACGTGGCACCGCACGGTTCACATACTGACCGAGCGTGAGGTTATAGACCGCTTCGTCCCCAGGTAGCAGCGCCTTGCCTTTCAGCCCTTCCAGGACCGCGTGGGCGAAGATGCCGTTGCGACCGTCATAGCTGTCCAGCGCCTCCTCCTGCTCCGACGAGGCGGCCAGCAGGTAGCGCTGCCCCATGTCCTGGTACAGCTTGTCGACCGTGCCGGCGGACACCGCACCGGAATGGCAGGTGTCGAGCATCACCAGCACGTTGCGGGCGGAAATCGCGCTGACCAGCCGGTTCAGCTCCTTCTCCGACAGGCCCTCGCGGCTGATCGCCTCGGCGGTGGCGGCGGTCACGTCCTGGGTGATGAAGTGGTAGAGCTTGACCGACGGGTCCTTGGGCGACGGCACGATCACGCCGTGGCCGGCAAGGTAGAGGACGACCGTGTCCTCCTCCCGCGCATTGGCGGCGAGCGCCTCCAGCCCGGCGACGACGGCCTCGCGGCTCGCCTCCTCGTCATAAAGCGTCTTGGACAGAGCCAGCGACTGGTCCCGGTCATAGCCGGCGGGAATCCGGCCGCGCAACGCGTCGGCGAAGGCGGTGGCGTCGGCGCGGGCAAAGCGCAGCTGCGCCCCCTCCGGCCGGTACTTGTCGATGCCGACGACGAAGGTGATCAGCCGCGGCCGGTCCGGCACCGCGCGCTGCCCCTTGCCGTCGTCCGCCGCGGCGTCGGCCACCGCGGCCGGCTTCGGCAGCACGAAATCGACCAGCGCCGAGCGCTCGTAGATCGCATCGGAGCCGTTGTAGGCGCGGATCTGCACCCGGTTGCTGCCGGGGTCGAGCCGGATGGTGCTGACCCGCTCCTCCGGTGCAGCCGTCTGGTCCTTGGGCGCCGCATCGGGTGGGGCGGCCGGGGGTTGCGCAGCAGTTGCGGGTTGGGGCGCCGGCTCCTTGGCGCGGGCGAAGGCGCGGGACTTGTCCTGGCCGCTGACGTTGCGGCCGTTGCGGAACAGGTCGACCGTGCCGATGCCGCCGCCGGTGTCGGCCAGACGGTAGCGCAGGCGGACGGAACCGATCCCCTCCGGCAACGCGACGGTCAGGCGCGGTTCCTCCGCCGCGACGTCCAGATCGACCCCTTGCGAGCCCGCTTGAGACCCGCTCTGCGCCGATGGCGTCGACGGCTTCGGCGGTGCCGCCGGCGATGGTGCCGGCTCCTTGGCGCGGGCGAAGGCGCGGCTGACCGGCGTCATGTCCAGCGGATGGCAGGTTTCGGCATCCGCCGCGGCGGTCGGAGTGGGGGTCGGAGCGGTCGGCATTGGGGCGGGGGCCGGGGCCGGGCTTGCCGTCGGCGCGGGCGCCTCGGCGGCGCCGGTGCCGAGCGCCAGTCCGCGGGCGGCGGCGGGCACGGTGCAATAATCCAGCAGGGTCACCTGCGGACGGCGCTGGGTCAGCAGGCGGATGTCACCGATGGCGGCGAGCCGCGCCGCGATGTCCGCCTGCCCGGTCTGCTGCAGCTTGGCGCGCACCAGTTCGGGGGCGTCGAACACGCGGTAGACCTGCTTGAACTCGATCCACTGGCTGCCCTTCTTCTTCGGGTCGTTCAGGTGGAAGCCGACCAGCGTCTCGCCGCCGCTTTCGGAATGGTCGAAGAAGGCCTCCGGCGTCCACAGCACCCATCGGCGGCCATCGCGGTGCGGGAACAGCGCCGCCAGTTCCTCCAGCGGCCGGGCGCCGCCCGACAGCGCGTACCAGCGCAGCGTGCCGTCGCCCAGCGCGGCCACGGCGACGCGGCCGTCGGACGATGCCACAACTCCCCACACGGCGGCCGGCACCTCGGCGCGGGCAAGCTCGGCCCCGGCTGAATCGAGAAGGCGCAGGCTGAATTCGCCGCCCAGCAGCACGCGGCGCTGCGGACCCAGCACGGTGACGCTGCGCGCCCACTCGCCGCTGTCCAGCTTCACCGGCTGGCCGTTCACCTTCGGCGCGCGGCTGTTGCGCCAATCGGCGACGCCGATCCCCGGCCCCTCTGCGGCTGGACGGTTCAGGCCCGGCAACGGTTCCGGCGCCGGGGTCAGGCTGCGGGCCAGCACGTCGAAGCGCATCGGCCGCCGGCCGCCCTGCTCCATGCCGAATTCCAGCACCAGACCGTCGTCGGACAGGCCGAAACGGCCGAGATGGATGTCGCGGTAATCGGCGACGTCGCCCATGCGGGCGAACTGCAGCCGGCCGGCCGGGTCGATCACGCCCCAACCGGGATCGGCGGCGGCAAAGGCCACCCCGCCGCCCGGCAGGGCCAGAAGATAGGTCACGGAATCGCGCGCCGCCGCGACGTCGGTGAAGGCGCCCTTCCCCGCCTCCGCCCAGCGGCGCACCACGTTGCGCGTGCCATCCTGGGTCGCGGTGCCGGCGGCGACCAGGGTGGTGCCGTCCCAGGCGACGGCGGCGAAGCTGCCCCCGGCGATGCCGGTGGTCTTGGGCGAATAGCGCGTCTTCAGGTCGGTGCCGGACAGCACGTCGACCCGCGTCTGGTCGGCATAGCCGACCGCCAGCAGCGACCCGTCATGGGAAAAGGCGACCGAATAGGGAAGCCCCTTGCCCGGATTGCGCTTGGCCTTCTGCTTGAAGCCGGCGTCATAGAGCCGGACATTGCCGTCGAAGGAGGCGGTGGCGAGCCGCCCGTCGGGGGCGAAGGCAAGGGCCGAAACCCGTGCCTCGTACCCGGTATCCTCCGCGACCATGCGGAAACTGGTGCTGTCCCACACGCGGAGGCCCGCGGTGCCGCCGAACGCCCCGGCGACGAACCGGCCGTCCGGCGAGATGGCCAGATCGTTCAGCACCTGAGGCTGGCCGGGAAGCCGGGCCTTCAGCCGCTGCGCCTTCACGTCGAACAGGTAGAGCGTGACGCCGTCGCCCCAGCTGGTTCCCGTGTTCCCCGCCGCGACGGCCAGCGAGCCGTCGGCGGACAGGGCGACGGCATAGAGCGCCCCCTCGTCCCCCGCCTCCATCGGCACGCGCAGCACGCCCAACGGCTCGCCGCTGTCGCGGCTCCACAGGCGCAGGGTCTTGTCGTTGGAAACGCTGGCGATCAGCCGGCCCTGCGCATCGCTGGCCAGCCGGTTGACGCGCGCGGTGTGGCCGCCGGTCTCAATGCGCAGGAAGGCCCCGGTCGACGCATCGCCCGCCAGCGCCGCCCCGGTCCCGAGCCGCCCCGGCAGGAACCCGCCCAGCAGCAGGCCGAAAACGGCCCACAAGAAGACGGCGGCGCGGAGGCCGCATCGAAGTCGCACGTTCTGGCGAGTAGGACAGCCGGCCATCATCCGTTCCGCTTGCACTGTGTCACCGGGACCGGTCCGGCCGCGGGTCCCGTCGATCTCGGGGGACACGCGGCCGGGCCGGGCCGGTCAGAGTACGCCTCAGACCGCGTCGAGGGTGGCTTCCTTCTGGGCGATCTGCTGAATGCTGCTGGTGGTAGCGTTGATGCGCTCAGACGTTTCGAAGGCGGTGTTGGTGCGCTGGACCACCTGCGACGCCGGAGTGCCGCTGGCGGTGGTGGTCTGCTTGGCCTTCTTCTTCTTGGTCTGCGCCTGGACCGCGGTCTTGGTGCGGATCTTCTCGGCGGAGCCGGGTTCGATGTTGTCGGCGGCGATCAGATATTCGTCGCGGCGCTTGACGATGTTCTGGTTGATGCTGCTGGCGATGGCGTAATCCTTGTCCAGCTGGGTGCGGATCAGGGTCATGCGCTGCTCCGCCTCCGGCTTGCCGATGCGCTTGGCCTTGTAGTCGGCCTTGACGCGCGCGATCTCGGCGCGGCGGCAGTTCACCAGCTGGTCGAGCGCGACCTGGGTGCGGTCCAGGTTCTGGTTCTCGGCGTCGAGGTCGTTCATCACGCCCAGGATCGCCTGATCGCGGCCCTGCTGCGCCTTCGAATTCCAGTAGCCGCCGAGCGTGCCCAGCGCGGCACCGGCCGCGGCGCCGATCAGCGCGCTCTTCAGGTTGCCGCCGGCGAGCGCGCCGGTCAGCGCACCGACGCCGGCACCGATGGCGGCGCCCTTCAGCATGTCCTCGGCATAATAGTTGCCGGTCGAGTCGAGGGCGACGCGGTACTGGTAGCAGGCGTCGGTGCCGTCATTCGCGCCGATGCGGTCCTGCTGCGTGGTCACGCAGCCGCTGAGCGCCATGGCGACGATGGTGATGGAGACGAGGCTTGCCTTGGCGCGGTTGCTTCGCATGAGCTGATTCCCGTTTGCACTGCCGTTTGCGGCGTCATTCGTTCCGTCCCCGAATTCCCAGCCGGCCGTTCCACCCCCACAGTGGATGCGGCCCCCCTGCCGATCGGGTCCGGCTGCAACGCTGCCACAGCAACAACCGCAAAGGAAGTGATCTTTACCACCAATTCGTGCGGCCTTTTATGCATCGGCATCCACGTGTAGCCTGTGCTGCACGGCATCGTTGGGGGACTGCAATGTTTGGAGGAAGGCGACGCCAAGGCACGGCCGCCGGCGCAATTCTGGGCGGATTCGTCATGGTGGCGACCGCGGCGGGACTTGCGCTCGGGCCTGCGCCGGCGCGGGCGGAAATCGGCGCCCTGGTCATCGGAATCGACCGGTATACCCAGGTCAACCCGCTGCAGGGCGCGGTGAACGACGCCCGCGACATCGCCGACGCGCTGAAGGGGCTGGGCGTCCGCAAGCTGCGCCTGTTCATCGACGGCGAGGCGGAGCGCAGCCGGATCATCGCCGCGTGGCGCCAGCTGATTGCCGAAACCGCCCCCGACTCGACGCTGGTCTTGACCTTCGCCGGCCATGGCGCCCAGCAACCGGAGCGTGTGCCCGGCAGCGAGGCCGACGGCATGGACGAGTTCCTGGTGCTGGCCGACTTCGCGCCGCGCGGCCCCGGCACCGCCCAGCGGCTGACCGACGACGAGATCGCCGTGCTGCTGAAGGAGGCCGCTCCGCGCCGGGTGATCTTCATCTCCGATTCGTGCCATTCCGGCACGATGACCCGCGCCTTCGACGACCGCGCCGGCATGCTTGGCACGCGGGCGGCGAAGATCGACGGCGTTCCAGTCGACCATATCGAGGACGACGCCCTTCCCCTGCCCACCCGCGCCGCCCTGCAGGCGGAGGCGGAGGAACAGCCGAACGTCACCTTCTTCGCCGCGGTCGCCGACCACGAGCTGGCGCCGGAGGTGATGATCGACCGCAAGCCGCGCGGCGCGCTCAGCTGGGCCTTCGCCAATGCGCTGCGCGGTCAGGCCGACCGCGACGGCGACGGCATCGTCACCAAGGGGGAGCTGGAGGCCCATGTCCGCGGCGCCGTGCGCATGGCGCTGGAGGGGCGGCAGCATCCGCAGGTGCAGCCGCGCGGCCGTGGCGAGATCCCGCTGATCGACCCGGTCGCCGGCCGGCCTAAGCCGCCGTCCCTGCTGCCGGCCGCCGGGCCGATCCCGTTGCGCATCCTGGGCAAACCCGCGGCGGTGAAGAAGCTGGCGGCGGGCTTCACCGGGATCGAACTCGCCGGGAAGGACGATCCCGCCCTGGTCTGGGACGGCGCCACCGGCGAGGTGGTCAGCTCGATGGGCGACGTGCTGGCCAGCATCCCCGGCGACCCGATGGCGCCGGAAACCCGGCGGCGGGTGCAGGGGGTGGTCGACAAATGGGCGCTGGTGGTGCGGGTGAAGGCGGCGGCGCAGGACCGTTCGCTGACCCTGGCGGTGGAGCCGGGCGACCGCGATTACCGCAAGGGGGAGACGGTCTCGCTCGCCATCGGCGGCAACAGCGGGACCTATTTCACCCTGATCAACCTCGCCGCCGACGGCACGGTCAACTACCTCTACCCGCTGGCGGAGCGCAACGACCCGGCGCAGATCCCGCGCGGCGGCCCCTACCGGCTGGCGCTGACGGTGGAGCCGCCCTTCGGCGCCGACCATTTCCTCGCCATCGCCTCGCCGAAGCCGATGACGGGGCTGCAGCGCGATCTCGCGGCGCTCGACGGCAAGCCGGCCGCCGGGGAGGTCGCCGCCCTGCTGACCCGTCACCTGACCGGACAGCCGGTGGAGTTCGGCATCCACGGCGTCTACAGCACCGCACGCTGAGCGGCGCCGGACGCGGCGTCAGGCCAGCGCCGGCAGTTGCGGGGCGAGCGCCAGATGCAGTTCGTGGCGCCCGTCCGGCAGCCCCGGCCGGTAGCCGAAATCGAGGGCGATGCCGGACAGCGTCAGCCCGTTCGCGTCGGCATGGGCATGCAGGCGGGCGAAGCCGTCGGCGATCTCCGCCGCCGGTCCGTCCTGCACGGTCCGCAGATAGCGGCCGGCGTCGAGGTCGACGCGGACCATGCCGGCGGGAATTTCGCTCGCCTTCGCCGCCATGAAGCCGACCAGCCGGCGCTGTAGCCCGTTCTCCTCCGGCAGCGAAACGGCGGCGAAAGCGGCCGTTCCGGTGTCGGCGGCGAACACGCGCTCCCACGCGGCGGTTACGGCGGCGGGCAGGTCGTCGCGGCTCGCCTCGACCATGCAGCCGATGACGGTCAGTTCGGGAAAGGTCACTGTCTCGATCATCACAGTCCCATGAATGGCGGTTTACAGGTCCGCATCGGCCAGCAGGCGGGCCAGCACCGGACCGGCGGCGCCGGAACCGACCGGCCGGCCGTCCACGGCCACCAGCGGGCGCAGGCCCAGGCTGTTGGTCAGGATGGCCTCGTCGGCGCGGGCGAGGTCGTCGGGGGTGAGCGGCGCCTCTTCGGCGCCATGGCGCTCCAGGATAAGGGCGCGGCGGATGCCGGCGAGGGCGCCGTCGGCGACGGGCGGGGTGAGCAGCCGGCCGCCGATGGACAGGAAAAGGGTGGCGACGCTCGATTCCGCCAGCCGGCCGGCGCCGTTCAGCAGCAGCGCCTCGTCGGCGCCACGTTCCGCCGCCTCCTGCCGGGCCAGGATTGAATCCAGGTAGTTCAGCGACTTCAGCCGGGACAGCGGCGAATACTCGTTGCGGCGGGTGCAGCCGGCGATGATCGCGGCGACCGGCGCGGTCATGTGGGCGGCCGGCGCTGCCGTCATCAGCAGGGTCGGCCGGGCGTCGGCCGGCGGCAGCACGCCGCGGGCACCGGTACCGCGCGACAGGGTCAGGCGCAGGACGCCGTCGGCGACACCGGTGGCCTCGATCAGCGCCGCCATGGCGCCGGTCAGTTCCACCGAGTCATGAGGCAGCGGCAGGCGGAGCAGCGCCGATCCGGCGCCCAGCCGGTCGAGATGGCGCGGCAGGTGGCGCAGAGCACCGTCCTTGATCCGGATCGTCTCGAACAGCCCGTCGCCGAGGGTGAAACCGCGGTCGGTCGGGTCGACCCGCGCCTCCGCGGCGGGCACCAACCGTCCGTTCAGCCAGATTGTCATCGCATCCCCTCCCCTGCCCACTCCACCACCGGATATCCTGCGGCACGCAGCTGGGCGCGGGCCTTGACCAGCATCTCCTCATGCTCGTCCGCCGGATCGGAATCGGCGACGATGCCGCCGCCGGCCTGGGCGATCACATGATCCTGCGTCACCGACAGGGTGCGGATGACGATGTTGCTGTCCATGGCGCCGTCGAAGCCGATCCAGACCACCGACCCGCAATAGGCGCCGCGCCGCGCCACCTCCAGCTCGTCGATGATCTGCATGGCGCGGATCTTCGGCGCCCCGGTGATCGACCCGCCGGGACAGGCGGCGCGCAGCAGGTCGACCGGTCCCAGCCCCGGCAGCAGGCGGGACGTGACCACGGACACCAGATGATGGACGGTGGCGAAGCTCTCCAGCCCGAACAGCACCGGCACCTTGACGCTGCCGATCTCCGACACCCGCGCCAGATCGTTGCGCAGCAGGTCGGTGATCATCAGGTTTTCCGCCCGGTCCTTGATGCTGGCCGACAGTTCCGCCGCCGCCGCCGCGTCGGCGGCCGGGTCCGCATGCCTGGGGCGGGTGCCCTTGATCGGCCGCGTTTCGATCGTCCGGTCGGCGCCCAGCCGGATGAAGCGCTCTGGGGACGCCCCGGCCAGACGCAGCCGGGGGCCGCAGTTCAGGAAAGCGGCGAAGGGCGCCGGGCTGAGACGGCGCAGCCGCTCGTACAGCGCGTAGGCGTCGGTGTCCGGCCCGGCATCGGCCAGGAAGCGCTGCGTGAAGTTGGCCTGATAGATGTCGCCGGCGCGGATATACTCCAGAACCCGCCCGACCCGGTCGAGATAGTCGGGGCGCGACAGCTCCGACCACCAGCGCATCGGCTCAGGCCCGGCCGATTGTTCCGGAGGCGGAACGGATAGCCGCGCCGCCATGCGCCGGGCGCGGTCCTCCGCCTCCGGCCGGGCGGCGATCACCCAGGCGCGCCGTTCCTGCTGGTCGAAGGCCGCCACGACATCGTACAGGCCGAAGGCGAAGTCCGGCTGGCCGCCAGGATTGCCATGGCGGGAGCGCAGCCCCTCCAAAGCCGTTCCGGCTTCGTAACCAATGAAGCCCACGGCGCCACCGGTGAAGGGAACCGGGCTGCCGGATGGATGCGGATGAGCGGCCAGCGCCCGTTCCAGCGCGTCGAAGGGGCTGCCGCCGACCGGGCGGCCATCGACGAGGGTTCGCCCACCGGTCGCTTCGACGGTTTGGAACGGTTCCGCAACGATATAGGAATGTCGCCCGTTCCGCGGATGGGGTGCGGCGCTGTCGAGCAGCATCGCCCAGGGCTCGGCGCTCCAGGGGCGGAACAGGGCGGCGGGATCGCCGCAGGAGATGGGGATCGTCAGCATGGCGGGGGCAGTCGGCCGTCGGCTTACATCAAGATGGTGGCGCCGCCATCGACGACCAAGACGTGACCGTTGACATAGGACGCCGCCGCCGAGGCCAGGAACACCGCCGCCCCGGCGATCTCCTCCGGCCGCCCCCAGCGCCGCATCGGCGTGCGGTTGGCGAAATAAGCGGAGCGCTCCGGATCTTCCGTAATGGCCGCGTTCGTTTCGGTTGCGAAAAAGCCGGGAGCGATGGCGTTGCTGGTCAGTCCCACCGGTCCATATTCGGCGGCCAGCGCCCGCACCATGCCGTTCAGTCCCGATTTCGCCGCGGCATAGACGCTGTCATTGGCCCGCGCGATCTGCCCGGCGACGGAGGTGACGGCGATCAGCCGGCCGCTGCCCCGCGGCAGCATCAGCCGCGTCGCCTCCCGCGCCAGGATGAGGCTGGAGGCCAGATCGACATCGAGAAGGGCGACGATCTCGTCGTCCGTCAGCTCGGCCAGCGGCTTGCGGTTGCGCTGCCCGACATTCTGCACCAGCACGTCGAGGCGTCCATGCTCCCGTGCGATCCGTGCGAAGGCATCGCGCACCGCCGCCCGGTCCGCCACATCGAAGGCCAGCGCCGAAGCCGACCCGCCGGCCTCCGCGATTTCCGCCACGCGGGCTTCCAGCGTGGCGGTGTCCCGGCCGTTCAGCAGCACATGCGCCCCCGACCCGGCGAGCGCCCGCGCGATCTCCAGCCCCAGCCCGCGGCCCGACCCGGTGACGAGCGCCACCTGCCCGGCGAGCGAGAAGGTCGACAGATAGGGTGGGATGGTCGCGGCCATGTCTGCCTCCGGCTGTTGCGGCACCGCCCGCGCCCGGACGGTGTCGGGATGGCGGTGCCGAGATGTAGCAGACCCGCCGGCTCAATGGCACCCCGGACGGCACCCCGAATGCCACCCCGGACGCGCGGGCGGCCGGCGCCGGTCGCGGTCCCTCTTGTTGGCCGATTGTTGCCGGGCTAACACTTTCGGAGGAGCGGTCTTCCGTCCGCCAGCCAGCCGCTCCGCCGCATCGCAGGGAGTGCCCGACCATGCCGCTGCCGCCGCCCGAGAAGCTTCGCGAACTCGCAAAGATTTTCCAGACCAACGCGCCGTCCGCCAAGGATTTCGAGCCCTTCAGCGAAACGCGCGCGAAGTTGGCGAAATACTCCAAGATGGCGCTGATCGGCGGCGCCCAGGCCGGGCTGCAAAGCGGTCTGACCGCGCTCAGCGGTGTGGCGACCACGGCCGTCAATGTCGGCATCGGCTCCATCACGCTCTTCCCCCTCGGGGCGGCGCTGGGGCCGTGGCTGGGGGCGCTGGCCATCGGCATCACCGCGAACGGCATCTTCGCTCTGCATGACCTGCGCGATTCCGCTACGCGCAGCACCGGCTATCCATGCAGTTGCGGGAAGTGCAAGCACAACCTGACCTACGTCATCGACCGCAAGGAAAACAACGCGGCGATCAAGGCGGTCAGCGTCTTCACCGTCGGGCTGCCGCTGATCGCCGACCGGATTTGGTCGGTGCGCAAGTATTTCCGGAAGGAAAGCCCGAAGGAGAACATCTGCATCAGCATGATCGAGGGCGCACGCGGCGGCTGCCAGTGCGCCATCGCGTCGGTCATGATGCTGTGCGGCGAGTGGAAGCAGAATGAAAAGGCGGATGCCGCGCTGGTGGTCGACGCGGTCGCCATCATCTGGTCGAGCGACGGCGCTAAGAAGCTGAAGTCGAAATGGTGACACCCGGCCGCCAAACTCCGCCGCCCTGACAAGAAAAAGGCTTCGGATGACCGGCATCCGAAGCCTTTTTGTCTGAATCGGCGGCCGGTCAGTGGACCGACGCCTCCCGCGCCGCGGCGGCGCTCGCCACCGGCGGCAGGGCAAAGCCGAGCGGCGGGCGTTCCGGCGCCTTGAAGCCGTGCGCCCGGTCCTCCTCGACAACCACGCCGTCCAGCGCCAGCCGGCCATCGACCACCGACAGGGTCATGGTGGTCTTGCCCTCCACCTCCTCGTCGAGCAGACGCTCGGCGATGGGGTCCTCGACAAGGCCCTGGATGGCGCGCTTCAGCGGACGGGCGCCGAAGGCCGGATCCCAGCCCAGTTCGCCCAGCCGCCGCTTGGCCGCCGCATCCGCCGCCAGGGTGACGCCGCGTTCGGCCAGCCGCTCGTTGACGCGGGACAGCTGGATGTCGACGATCCGCGACATCTGGTCCCGGCCCAGCCGGCGGAAGATCAGCACGTCGTCCAGCCGGTTGAGGAACTCCGGCCGGAACGCCTTGCGCACCGCGTCCATCACCTCCACCGTCACCCCGGCCATATCCTCGTCGTCCCCCAGGGCGCTCAGCGCCTCGGCCCCCAGGTTGGAGGTCATGATGAGGATGGCGTGGCGGAAATCGGCGGTCCGGCCCTGCCCGTCGGTCAGCCGCCCGTCGTCGAGCGCCTGCAGCAGGACGTTCAGCACGTCGGGATGCGCCTTCTCCACCTCGTCCAGCAGCACGACCTGATAGGGCCGGCGCCGGATGCGCTCCGCCAGCGAGCCGCCGTCGTCATAGCCGACATAACCCGGCGGCGAGCCGATCATCCGGCTGACCGCGTGCTTCTCCATGTACTCCGACATGTCGAGGCGGGTGATCGCCGTCTCATCGTCGAACAGGAAGGCGGCCAGCGCCTTGGCCAGCTCGGTCTTGCCGACGCCGGTCGGGCCCAGGAACAGGAAGGAGCCGGTCGGGCGGCTGGGGTCCTTCAGCCCGGCGCGGGCGCGCCGCACCGCCTTGGACACCGCACGCACCGCCTCCTTCTGGCCGACGACGCGCTCCGCCAGCTTGTCCTCCATGCCCTTCAGCCGCTGACGCTCGCCCTCCAGCATCCGTTCAACCGGGATGCCGGTCCAGCGGGTGACGACGGCGCCGATGTCCTTGGCCGTCACCTCGTCGCGCTCCGTGCTGGCGCGCGATTCGGCCTCAGCCAGACGCTTCTCAAGGTCGGGCACCACGCCATAGGCAAGCTCGCCGGCCTTGGCCCAGTCGCCGTCGCGCTGGGCGCGCTCCAGCCTGGTGCGGGCCTGGTCAAGCTCCTCCTTCAGGCGGCGGCCCTCGGTGCGGCGTGACTGCGAGGCCCGCCATTCCTCCTCCATCGAGGACTGGCGGGCTTCCGCCTCGGCCAACTCGCCTTCCAGGGCGTGCAGCCGTTCCTGCGAGGCGGCGTCCGGCTCGGCCTTCAGCGCCTCGCGCTCGATCTTCAGCTGGGCGACGCGGCGGTCGACGGCGTCGAGCGCCTCCGGCTTGCTGTCGATGGCCATGCGCAGGCGGCTCGCCGCCTCGTCGACGAGGTCGATGGCCTTGTCGGGCAGCCGGCGGTCGCCGATGTAGCGCGCCGACAGGCTCACCGCCGCGACCACCGCCGCGTCGGCGATGCGCACGCCGTGATGGACCTCGTACTTGCCCTTGATGCCGCGTAGGATCGACACGGCGTCGTCCACCGACGGCTCGTCCACCGTCACCGGCTGGAAGCGGCGGGCCAGCGCGGCGTCCTTCTCGATGTACTTGCGGTACTCGTCGGGCGTGGTGGCGCCGACACAGCGCAGCTCGCCACGCGCCAGCGCGGGCTTCAGCATGTTGGCGGCGTCCATCGCGCCGTCGGTGCGGCCGGCGCCGATCAGCGTGTGCAGCTCGTCGATGAACAGGATGATGCGGCCGTTGGCCTCCTGCACCTCGCTGAGGACCGATTTCAGCCGCTCCTCGAACTCGCCGCGGAACTTGGCGCCTGCCAGGAGCGCGGTGAGGTCGAGCGCCAGGACACGGCGGTCCTTCAACCCTTCCGGCACGTCGCCGGAGGCCAGACGCTGGGCCAGCCCCTCGACCACGGCGGTCTTGCCGACGCCGGGGTCGCCGATCAGCACCGGGTTGTTCTTGGTGCGGCGGGCCAGCACCTGGATGGTGCGGCGGATCTCGTCGTCGCGGCCGATGACCGGGTCGAGCCGGCCCTGCCGCGCCTCTTCCGTCAGGTCGCGGGTGTAGCGGGCCAGCGCCTCACCGGAGATGGTTTCAGTCTCGGCGTCGGCGGGATGGTCCTTGCGCTGGGCATCGGCGGCGGCGGCCAGCGCGTCGGCATCGACGCCGGCGCGGCGGAACAGCGCGCGCAGCGGGCCGCTCTGGCGGGCCAGACTCTCCAGCAGCCGTTCGGCGGTGACGAAGCGGTCGCCGCCGTTGCGCGCCGAGGCGACGGCGCCCTGCAGCACGGCGGCCAGCGCCGGCGACATGTAGAGCGGCTGCGGGCCTTCGCCGGCGCCCGGCTGGACCGGAGCGCGGGACAGCTGTTCCTCGGTCGCGGACTTCAGCAGATCGGGATCGCCGCCGGTGTCGCGCACCAGACGCGCGGCGACGCCGCTGGTGTCGTCGATCAGGGCCTTCAGCAGATGTTCGGGGAGAAGCTGTTGATGCCGCTCGGCAAGGGCGGCGATCTGCGCGGCCTGAATGACGCCACGCGCACGATCGGTGAATTGACCGAAGTCCATCCGGCACTCCGTTTCCCAAGGTCTCCCGCCCAGCCATCCGGCGCGGGACGGCGCGTCCGCGATCCGCAAAATGCGCGATCGCCCGGCGCCTGATGGGTAAATGGTTAACGGATTTGCGGCGATCAAGAGGGGGTGGAGGGCAAGGCGCCGCCACCGGATGGGCTATCCGGGCGGCGGGCATTCTGAAAATATTTGCCACGAAGCGCGCAGTTTTCAGCCACTCGACGGCGGTTGACCATCGGCAGATCCCGTCGTTTTGATTGAACGATCCAACCGCTCATACAATCAAACGTAAATAGGCGGGTGCGGCCTCCCGGCCGCCTGCCTTCGCAGGCATGGGCTTTCGGGGCCGCCGTCGCGGCCCCTTCAGTCACACGCAAGTCATGACCTATGCCAGATCCCGGTGAGTTGGGCTCTTCGGGACTTGGTATTAGGTTCGAATTTATCAGACGGGTGGAAGCGGTTGCTGTTGCAGCAGGGCCAACTCCTCGCAGAACTTCTCGACACCACCGGTGCCGGCCAGGCTTTCGGAAAAGGATTTGGTGACCGACACTTTGAACTCGTTCAGCTTCCGGCCGCGATCATTTTCGAATTCATACATGTTGGACGTGCCCCAAAGCATGGACTGCGGAGTGAGGGACGTGCTGATGAATTCATCGATCACATAGCCGAGAAGAAAGATCGGTTGATGACCCGGATAGAAGGCAGGAGCTATCTGCTGATGGGTCTTGAGATAGCTGAGGCGCTTCTCCAGGACGATCTTCCAGGTGTCCTGCACCATCTTCAGATAGTCCGCGGCCTGCTTTTTGACCGCCTCGGCGCTCTGCGCCGCCGCCACGGAATTGCCGCCATGGCGGTCGAGCACCGCAAGTTCCTGAAGCAATGCCAAATGAACGCCCACGGCCAACAGGAATGCCGGAAAGCCCGGCTCCCGCACGTCCGGTTGAGCCAAGGTATAGGTAACGTCCGTATACATCGGCGTGGAAAACTGCAAAACCATACCCTTTAGCCAATCTATCGAATTCGATGATCCCGGATTGTAACCAGGATAAGAATTTCGCATAAAGGCCTGCGTGCCGTTGATATGGCCATTGATGGAATGAATTTTTGCCTCTGCTAGCCTCTTATCGAACATCACCACGATTTTATTGTACATATCATCGAAATATGTGGCGATATTCTGATCCTTCGGCGGAAAGATCGCATCGAAGATTTTGGCACCGATCAGTCCGCCGACCTTTCCTGCCAGCGCCTTCGCCAGCGCGCCGGCGATGGATCCGATCACCGCAATGAAACGCGCATCCCGCGCGAGCGAATCGGTCGGTTGATAGAGGGCGTTCAACGCCTCGATGGCCGAATCCGGATGCGAGACCCCCGCCTCTGCACAGATGTCGTCCCAGCAACAGGCTTTCCGCGAGCCGTTCAACGTGAGGGCGATGCCGTTGTCGCCATCCTTCTCCCAGCCGACCGGCGTCTCCAGCAGTTTGGTCAATGCGTCTTTCGAAGTCGAGCGGCCGGCT
Source organism: Azospirillum sp. Sh1 (assembly GCF_008365135.1). Classification (NCBI taxonomy): domain Bacteria; kingdom Pseudomonadati; phylum Pseudomonadota; class Alphaproteobacteria; order Rhodospirillales; family Azospirillaceae; genus Azospirillum; species Azospirillum sp. Sh1. The sequence goes on from NZ_VTTK01000009.1 coordinate 189,685, forward strand.
TCGAAATCGGCCGCGGCACGGCAAAGCGCCCAGAACGGAACAGCTGTTTCCACGCCGTCAGAATCGACAAGGGCAATCGAATCGCCATTGGCAACCAAACGAATACTCTCTTGACCGGCAGTATTGGTATTTTCTGACATTGCGATTCCTCTCTCAATGTTTTCTGAGACATTCAAATAAAGGCAGCGTGAGACGGATGACTGTAGGGGTCGAACCTCACCCGACAGTCCCACCCGGGATTCCCAGGGAGGAGCCGGACACCTCTGCCGCCGGACATATACAGATAAGCGATAAAGATTAATTTTTCTCTCTATGAGAGCGTATTTTTAAACTTAAGTCTTTTTTGGAGATTTTATATTTCGATTTTTCTTTTTAATTGCGTTCATGGCGACTGGTCCGCAACCGACAACGCCTCGAACGCCACTCAGGCTTTGCAGCCTCCGTTGCGGACAAACGACATGCCATATTGACACGTGATCTCCACCGCTCCCTTCATAGCGCAGCACTATGGATGACAAGGGTTCCGGCAGGATGGACGTGCGGCAGCTTCGCTATTTCCTGGGCATCGTCGAGCATGGCTCGATCTCCCGCGCGGCGGAGGCGTTGCGGGTGGCCCAGCCGGCGCTCAGCCTGCATCTGAAGCGGTTGGAAGAGGATTTCGGCTGCCAACTCGTGCTGCGCACGGCACGTGGGGTGGTGCCGACGGAAAGCGGGCGACGGCTGGCGCAACGGGCGGCGGCGTTGATCGACCAGATGGACGGGCTGCACGACGAGGTGCGTGCGGTGGAAGCGGTGCCGGCCGGGCCGGCGACCGTCGGCATCCCGACCTCGCTGGGGCCGGTGCTGACCGTGCCGCTGGCGCTGGCGGTGCGTCGCACCCATCCGCAGATCCGGCTGCGGGTGGTGGAGGGGCTGTCCGGCCATATGCTGGAATGGGTGCTGTCAGGGCAGCTCGACCTCGCCCTGGTGTTCGGCACCAAGGAGATGGGCGGGCTGGAAACCGAACTGGTGGCGCGCGAAAGGCTGCATCTGGTCGGGCCGGCCGATGACCCGCTGCTGCGCGGCCGCAACGCCATTCCCTTCGCCGAGGCGCTGTCCCTGCCGCTGATCCTGCCCGGCCGCCCGCACGGCGTGCGCGAAGAGGTCGAGCATGCCGCCCTGCTGGCAAGGGCCGGGGTCACCGTCGCGCTGGAGATCGACGCACTGGAGCAGATCAAGGCGCTGGTGGCGGAAGGTTGCGGCTATACCGTCCTGTCGGACCGGGTGGCGCGGCATGGCGCGGCGGCGGAGCGGCTGACCGGCCTGCCCATCGTCGATCCGCAGATCGACCGGACCATCCTGCTGGCCCATGCCGCCGGCCGGCCGATGTCGGCCGCCGCCCGCGCGACGCACGGCATCCTCGGCGGGATCCTGGCCGGCCTGACGCAGGACGGCGGCTGGCGCTGAGCAACCCCGGCCCTGATCCCGCTTGGACGGTCATGAGCCCAGGTTGACAATCTCCACCCGCCGGTTGGCGTCGCTGGCCGGATTCGCCGGGTCGAGAAGCTGCTGCGAGCCGCGGCCGATGGCGACCAGCCGGCCCGACGACACGCCGAAGGTCCGGGTCAGGTAATCGCGAACCGAGGCGGCGCGCCGCTTCGACAGGGCGAGATTGTAGTCGGGGTTGCCGACGCCGTCGGTATGGCCGGTCAGCTGGAAGCGGTAGGCGGCGAGATCCGGCGAGGTCAGGGCGCGGCCCAGCTCGTTCAGGATGCCGGTCGCCGTCGGCGTCAGCTCCGCCGAATTGAAGGCGAACTCCACCTGGAAGCTGATGCGCGGCGCCTCCTTCGGTTGCGTCGCGGCGGCCTTGAATGTGGCCACCTTGGACGTGGCGGCCTTGGAGGCAGGGGTCGCAGGGACGGGGGCGGAGCCCGGAGCAGCGGCGGGAACGGCGCCGGGAACGGCGGAAGCAGCCGGAGCGGGCGCCGTGTCACCGGTGCCCAATGCCAGACCGCGTGTCTTCGGCACCGGCGTCAGCGCCTTGATGAAATCCTCCGACGTGGTCGGGGCAGATGCCGGGTCGGTGGCCCATGCAGCACCGCCCATGACCAGGAGCAGACCCAGGCCAGCCAGCGCCGGCCGCAACATCCCGACCGTTCCCATTCCCGAAGCCCCACTTCCAAATCCGGATCAAACCGGTGTCATCCTAGCCGATCGCGCGTCCGACCGCCAGAGCCAGACCGAAGGGTTGTACAGCCGCCATCCGGCACGTCATCAGGATCGGGATGGCACCGCGCGCATCGCTGCGGACCATTTTTGCCGCAGGATAGGGCGGTCCCCGGTCTTGCCCCGGAAAGAGTGCGGCGATACCGTGCAGCCCACGCCGCAGCCGTTCCGTGGAAACATGCACGACATCGTCATTCAAGTCCTGGGCGTTGCCGGGCTTCTCGCCCTCGTCAGTTTCCTGCCGCCGCTGGCCGCCCGATTCCAGATGCCCTACACGGTGCTGCTGGCCGGCGTCGGCGTGGCGCTGGGCGCGGTGATCCAGACCTTCGCCGGCATGCCGGGCAAGGGGCCGTTCCACGACTTCCTCGCCTCGCTGGCGGAGCTGGACGTCTCGTCGGACGTGCTTCTGCACATCTTCCTGCCGATCCTGCTGTTCGAAACGGCGCTGGCGGTCGACGTGCGCCGGCTGTTCGACGATCTGGGGCCGATCCTGCTGATGGCGGTGGTGGCGGTGTTCGTCTGCACCTTCGCCGTCGGCTATGCGGTCAGCCTGTTCACCTCGCTTGGGCTGGTCGCCTGCCTGCTTCTGGGCTCCATCGTCGCCTCCACCGATCCGGCGGCGGTGATCGGCATCTTCCGCGACCTGGGCGCGCCGCGCCGGCTGACCACGCTGGTCGAAGGCGAAAGCCTGCTGAACGACGCCGCGGCCATCGCGCTGTTCACGCTGCTGCTCGACATGCTGACGCGCAAGGCCACCGGCGGGGCCGGGGCGGCGGCGCTGGACTTCCTGCGCGATTTCTCCGGCGGCGTCGTCACCGGCTACATTTGCGGCCGCATCGTCTGCATGCTGGTGGAGCCGGTGCGCAACCAGCCGATGGCGGAGATCACGCTGACGGTGGCGCTGGCCTATCTGTCCTATGTGCTGGCCGAACATTATGTCGGCGCGTCGGGCGTGGTGGCGGTGGTGGCGGCGGCGCTGGTCATCGGTTCGGTCGGACGCACCCGCATCTCCCCCGCCACCTGGGGCGCCATGGAGCATGTCTGGCAGCAGCTGGGCTTCTGGGCCAACTCCATGATCTTCCTGCTGACCGCCATCCTGGTGCCGCGCCTGATGGCGGACGCCGGCTGGGCGGAGGTCGGGCTGGTGCTGGTCGTGGTGCTGGCCGCCTTCGCCGCCCGCGCGGTGGTGCTGTTCGGGCTGCTGCCGATCCTGTCCTGGGCCGGGCTGGCGCAGAAGGTCAGCAATTCCTACAAGTCGGTGATGCTGTGGGGCGGCCTGCGCGGGGCGGTGTCGCTGACGCTGGCCCTGGCGGTGACCGAGAATTTCCGGGTGCCCGACCGGGTGCAGAGCTTCATCGCGGTGATGGTCACCGGTTTCGTCTTCGTCACGCTGTTCATCAACGGCACGACGCTACGCTGGCTGATCCGCCTGCTGAAGCTGGACGAGCTGACGCCGGTGGAGCACGCCATGCGCAACCGCGCGCTGGCGCTGTCCACCGACAGCATCCGCGACCGCGTCGCCGCGGTGGCCGAGACCTACGAGGTCGACGGCGTCGTCAAGGACGTGATGGTCGCCCGCTATGAGGAGCGGCGGAAGAAGATCGACCAGGAGCGCAAGGAGGAGGCCCAGCTGACCGGCGAGGACCGCGTCACCATCGGCCTCGTCATCCTGGTGAACCGCGAGGAGGAACTCTATTACGCCCACTTCTCCGAAGGGGTGGTGTCGCGTGCGGTGATGGAGATGCTGGCCGGGCGCAGCGGCCGGCTGCTCGACGCGGTCAAGAGCCAGGGGCGCAACGGCTATCGGGCGTTCGAGGAGCCCTTCATCGCCTTCTCCCCCTGGATGCGGGCGGCGAGCTGGCTGCAACGGCGCTTCGGCATCCACCGGCCGCTGGCCCGGCGCCTGTCGATGCGGTTCGAGGTGCTGGTGGCGGTGCGCACCGTGCTGCGCGAACTGCTGGCCTTCACCCGCGACCGTCTGGCCCGCGTGCTGGGCCAGGAGGTGGCGTTCGAGCTGGAGGGCATGCTGGTCGGCCGGCTCGGCATCGTCGAACAGGCGCTGTCGGCCCTGAAGCTGCAATATCCCGACTATGCGGTGGTGCTGCAGAGCCGTTATGTCGGCCGCGCCGCGCTGCGGCTGGAACATGCCGAATATCGCGCCATGCACGCCGAATCGATCATCAGCCAGGAGGTGCTGACCGACCTCGAACGCGATCTGGAGCAGCGGCGCCGGGTTCTGGAACGCTTGCCGAAGCTGGATGTGCGATTCGACGTGGCGGAGCTGGTGCGCCGGGTGCCGCTGTTCGCCGGCCTGCCGTCGGAGCGGGTGGCGACCATCGCCACGCTGCTGCGCGCCCAGCTGGCGCTGCCGGGCGAGACCATCGTGCGCAAGGGCGACCGCGGCGACGCCATGTTCTTCATCGCGTCGGGTGCCGTGGAGGTGCTGGTGCCGATGCTGGCGGAGCCGGTGAAGCTGGGCACCGGCGACTTCTTCGGCGAGATGGCCCTGCTGTCCCGCCAGCGGCGCAATGCAGACGTGCGGGCGTTGGGCTATTGCCAATTGCTGGTGTTGGATGAGAAGGATTTCCGCCGGCTGGTGCAGAAGGACGCGGATTTGCAGTCCCACATCCAGGCGGTCGCCGAGGCGCGCCGCCAGCCGACCCAGTCGTCGCCGGCCGTCCCGGCGGTGAGCTGACGGGATCGGGAAAGGGATTCAAAGATGAGCGGGACCGCGACGGGCGGCCAGACCTGGCTGCGCCTGATGCCGGGCCTTTTCGTGCTGCTGTGGAGCACCGGCTTCATCGGCGCGAAATACGGCCTGCCTTATGTGGAGCCGCTGACCTTCCTGCTGATCCGGCTGGGGCTGGTCGCCGTGGTGCTGGCGCTGGTGGCGCTGGTAAGCCGGGCGCCCTGGCCCAGGGACTTGGCGACCGCCGGGCGGATCGCGCTGGCCGGGCTGCTGGTTCACGGCGTCTATCTCAGCGGCATCTTCATCGCCATCGCACAGGGCCTGCCGGCCGGGGTGACGGCCCTGGTGGTCGGCATCCAGCCGCTGCTGACCGCCGCGCTGTCCGGTCCGCTGCTGGGCGAACGGGTGACCGGCCGGCAATGGGCTGGCCTGCTGCTGGGTCTTGCCGGCGTCGGGCTGGTGGTGCGGGAGAAGCTGTCGATCGACGCCGCGCATCTGGTCCCGTTCGCCTATGCCCTGGTGGCGCTGGTCGGCATCACGCTGGGCACGCTGTACCAGAAGCGCCATGGCAGCGGCATGGATTTGCGCAGCGGCACCGCCATCCAGTACGGCGCCACCGCGCTGGCCCTGGCGGTCGCCGCCCCGCTGACCGAGACGATGCAGGTGCACTGGACGGGCGAGTTCGTCTTCGCCCTGCTGTGGCTGTGCTTCGTGCTGTCGGTCGGCGCCATCTTCCTGCTGTTCGCCCTGATCCGCCGCGGGGCGGCGGCCAAGGTCGCCAGCCTGTTCTATCTGACCCCGCCGGTCACCACGCTGATCGCCTGGGTCCTGTTCGGCGAGAAGCTGGGCATCGTGGCCCTGGCCGGCATGGCGGTTGCGGTCTGCGGCGTGGCGCTGGTCAACCGGAAGTGAGGATGGCGGGCGGCGGATGGTGGGGCGTCAGCCCCATTTCATCTCGCCGGTCGCCACCTTGGCGCCGATGTCGAGCGCGATGCCCATCCCGGCGTCGGGATAGCGCCGCTTCATGGCGGCGATCAGATCGGCGCTCGACTTCGCCTTGGCAAGCTCCTCCTCGAAGGCCAGAAGATAGCCCTTGGTGTGGGCGATGGCGGTCGCATCGGGCGCGGCGCCCGGCGCGGCATGGCCGGCGACCACCACCGCCGGATCGCGGGCGGCCATGGCATCCAGCGCCTTCACCCAGGCGGTCCGCGCCTCCGCCGTCGGGGTGTCGGCGGTCCAGACATGCAGGCCTGAGAACACCAGCACCCCGCCGAAGACGGCACGCAGCGACGGCACCCACAGGTAACGGCGGTTCGCCAGCCCCTGTGCATCGACGATTTCGATGGTCAGGCCCTCCAGCGTCAGGGCGGCGCCATCGAAGGGTTGCGGCATCACCACGTCGGCCAGGGTCTGCGGTCCATTCTCCTTCAGCTTCGGTCCCCAAACCGCCAGCTTCTTTTCGACATTGCCCTTGATCGCGTCGACGGTGGCGGAGGCGGCTATGACGCGCGCATCGGGGAAGGCGGCCTTCACCGGACCGAGGCCGAAATAGTAATCGGGATCGCTCTGGCTGACATAGATGGTCTTCAGCGTCTTGCCGGTGGCCCGGATGGCTTCGGCCAGCGCCTTGCCGTCGGGCAGGGTGAAGCCGCCGTCGATCAGGATCGCCTCGCGGCTGCCCGACAGCAGGACCGGGGCGCGGAAGAAGCCGGTTTCCCCGGCGGGAAAGGACTGCCAGCCCAGAGGCGTCGCCATGGCGGCAAGGCCGCCGGCAGGAGTCAGAAGGGTAGCGGCTCCCGCCAGCGCCGAGGCGTGCAGAGCGGTGGCAAGGATGTCCCTGCGCGTCATCATCATCGATGTCCTTTTGTGTTCGCGGTCAGAGGGCGCGCAGAAGGGCGGCCAGCCTGCCGGGCTTGGAGAAGAGGATTTCGGAGTCGAGCCTGCGGCGGTGCGATCCGTCGTCGAACAGCAGGGTGGGCACGCCGTTGGCGCGGTAGGTTGCCATCAACTGCCGGCCGCGCTCCACCCGCGCGGCATCGGCGACCATCAGTTCCTCCGTCCCCTCGGTGAAGAGCGATGCCGCGGCGTCGAGGCCCAGACCGGCCAGAACATCGGCCAGCACCGCCGCCGCCGTAATGTCGCGGCCATCGGCATAGCGCGCGGACTGGATGGCGGCCAGCGCCACGAACTCCCGGTCGGGCGCGGTCAGCGCCACCGACGTCAGGGCCAGCGTCGCCGGACCGCTGTCGAGCCGCTGGCTCCGGTCGGCCAGAACGCCGGTGCGATACCGCTCGCTGAAGATTTGGCCGGTCAGGGCGTGGATGCGCTGGTCGTTCGCCCAGGCATGGGCGGCGAAGCCCTCATCCAGCGGCCGGGCGCCGGCTCCGGAAAACAGGCCGGTCGGCACCATTTCCAGCACGAGATCCGCGACATCCGACAGCGACGCGACCGCCGGCGAGGCGCCATAGCACCAGCCGCAGAGCGGGTCGAACAGATAGGTGACGGTCCTGGTCCGGCTCATGGTCGCATCCGTGATGGGCGGTGACGTGATGGGACGACCTTAACCGGGGCCGATTGTGCTGTGTAGCTGGCATAGAACCGACATATCGTATGCCATTGGCAAACAATCGGCAGGCAGCCCGCATCATGAGTGATCCGAGGCATCTGAACCGCATCGCCTATTTCGCGGCAGTGGTGGAAACCGGCTCCTTCACCGCGGCGGCGGCACGGCTGGGAATCACCAAGGCGGTGGTCAGCCAGCAGGTCGCGAGGCTGGAGGAAGAGGTCGGCGCCAGCCTGCTGGTCCGCACCACCCGCAAAGTCCGGCCGACCGAGGCCGGCATGGCCTTCCACCGCCGTTGCGTCGTGATTCTGCGGGAAGCGGAGGATGCCTTCGGCGAACTGGCCGAAAGTGCGGCGGCGCCGTCCGGACTGCTGCGGCTGACCGCACCCTTCGATTACGGGGTGGCGGTCGTCGTTCCCGCCATCGCCGCCTTCACCGCCGCCCACCCCGCCTGCAAGGCCGACATGGTCCTGTCCGACCAGTCGCTCGACCTCGTCGGCGGGACTTTCGACCTCGCCATCCGCGTCGGCTGGCTGGCCGACACCAGCCTTCAGGCCCGCCAGTTCGGCAGCTTCCGGCAGCTTCTGGTCGGCACCCCGGCGCTGGCCGGCCGGATCGGAGAATGGGCCGGGGGCGGGAGCCGGCCGGAGAACATTGCTGCCCTGCCCTTCATCGCCAACACCGCCCTGCGCAATCCGCTGACCTGGCAATTCACCGCCGCGACGGGCGAATCGCGCACGGTGACGACACGGGCGGCCATAGCGCTCGACGCCACCTTCGCCGTGCGGGAGGCCGTGCGCGAGGGGGCCGGGCTGTCCGTGCTGCCGGATTACTGCGTGGCGGAGGATCTGGCATCGGGCCGCCTCGTCCCGGTCCTGCCGGGCTGGAGCCTGCCGTCGGGCGGCATCCATGCCGTTTTCCCCGCCGCCCGCTTCCGCCCGACCAAGGTCCGCGCCTTCGTCGACCTCCTGACGGAGCGCGAACGGCGGCGGGCCGCGGTTCGAGAGCCCCGATGAGACCGGAATCCGCAGCGAACGCCGCCGCTGCGGCGAAATTTCGCTGGATCGTTCGCCCGGTCAGCAATTTAATACGTCTGACAAATCGATAAATCCCCCCGGGAGGGACGCGATGGCGGACGTGTTGGACTTCGGCAGCTTCGACTACATCATCGCGGGCGGCGGCACGGCCGGCTGCGTGCTGGCCAACCGGCTGTCGGCCGATCCGGACGTCTCGGTCCTGCTGCTGGAGGCCGGCGGCAAGGACAGCTGGGTCTGGCTGCACATCCCCGCCGGCTATCTGTTCTGCATCGGCAACCCGCGCACCGACTGGTGCTTCAAGACGGAGGCGGAGCCGGGGCTGAACGGCCGCAGCATCCACTATGCCCGCGGCAAGGTGCTGGGCGGCTGTTCGTCGATCAACGGCATGATCGCCATGCGGGGACAGGCACGCGATTACGACGAATGGGCCGCCATCACCGGCGACAGCCGATGGAGCTGGAAGGAGGTGCTGCCGGTCTTCAAGGGCAGCGAGGACTACTGGCGCGGCGCCGACGAGATGCACGGTGCCGGCGGCGAATGGCGGGTGGAGCGGCAGCGGTTGCGCTGGGACCTGCTCGACCGCTTCGCCGAGGCGGCGCAACAGGCCGGCATTCCCCGCAACGACGACTTCAACCGCGGCGACAATCTCGGCGTCGGCAGCTTCGAGGTGAACCAGAAGGGCGGCGTCCGCTGGAGCGCGGCAAAGGCCTTTTTGCGCCCGGCGCTTGACCGCCCCAATCTGAAGCTCGCCATCGAGGCGGCCATCGACAAGGTGGAGATCGCCGACGGCCGCGTCACCGGCATCCGCTTCACCATGAAAGGGGAGCCGGCGCGGGCGACGTCGAAGATCGAGACGGTGCTGGCCGCCGGATCCATCGGCAGCCCGGCGATCCTCCAGCGCTCCGGCATCGGCCCGGCGGAGCATCTGAAGGCGCTCGGCATCCCGGTGGTCCTGGACGTGCCGGACGTCGGCGCCAATTTGCAGGACCATCTGCAGCTGCGCATGATCTACAAGGTCGACGGCATCGTCACGCTGAACAAGCGGGCCGGCAGCCTGTTCGGCAAGGCGATGATGGGGCTGGAATATGCGCTGTTCCGCAAGGGGCCGCTGACCATGGCGCCCAGCCAGCTCGGCGTCTTCGCCAAATCGTCGCCGGAGGTCGCGACCGCCGATCTGGAATACCATGTGCAGCCGCTGTCGCTGGAGAAGTTCGGCGACCCGCTGCACGGCTTCCCGGCCTTCACCGCCAGCGTCTGCGACCTGCGCCCGGCGTCGCGCGGCTGGACCCGCATCACCACCGCCGACCACCGCGAAAATCCGGCCATCGCCCCCTGCTATCTGTCCGATCCGGCCGACCGGGCGAAGGCGGCCAAGGCGCTGGCGCTGACCCGCCGCATCGTGGCGCAGCCGGCGCTCGCCCCCTACCACCCGCAGGAATACAAGCCCGGCCCCAGTTTCCAGACCGAGGAGGAACTGGCCAAGGCCGCCGGCGACATCGGCACCACCATCTTCCATCCGGTCGGCACCTGCCGGATGGGCGGCAAGGACGACGCCACCGCCGTCACCGATGCGGAGATGCGGGTGCGCGGGGTGCGCGGCCTGCGGGTGATCGACGCCTCGGTGATGCCGACGCTGACCTCCGGCAACACCAACACGCCGACGGTGATGATCGCCGAACGCGGCGCCGCCCTGATGCGGGCCGACCGCCGCGCCGCCCTGAAAGGGTAACCCCGTCGGAAAGCGCCGCCGACCGCGCAAAAATTTCGCTCGGCGGCCCAACAATCCGCAATAGGATTTTCCGATCACCCCCGATCCACCGCCAACCCGCAAAATCATTTGCCTGCGAAAGGCGCAGACTTGTCTCCAACGATAGAAATCCGAGGGGACGAGAGATGGACGGCATGCCGAAAGGCCTGCGGGCGGAACAGCCGGCGATCGACGACAGCTATCGCCTGGACGACCGCTATGCCCGTGCGGAGGGCCAGGTCTATCTGTCCGGCACCCAGGCGCTGGTCAGGCTGCTGCTGCTCCAGGCGGAAAGCGACCGGCGGGCCGGGCTGAACACCGCCGGCTTCGTCAGCGGCTATCGCGGCTCGCCGCTGGGCGGTCTGGATCAGGCGCTGTGGCAGGCCAGCCGGCATCTGGAAGCCCACGCCATCAGCTTCGTCCCCGGCGTGAACGAGGATCTGGGCGCCACCGCCGTGATGGGCACCCAGCAGGTCGAATCGTCGGGCGAGGGCACCGTCGATGGCGTGTTCGGCATGTGGTACGGCAAGGGGCCGGGGGTGGACCGCTCCGGCGACGTGCTGAAGCATGCCAACGCCTATGGCAGTTCGCCGCGCGGCGGGGTGCTGGCGGTGGCCGGCGACGACCATGGCTGCGTGTCCTCCAGCATGCCGCACCAGAGCGACCTTGCGATGATCGCGTGGTCGATGCCGGTGCTGAACCCGTCGGGCGTGCGCGAATTCCTCGATTTCGGCCTCTACGGCTACGCGCTGTCGCGCTTTTCCGGCGCCTGGGTCGGGTTCAAGGCGATTTCGGAGTCGGTGGAAAGCTCCGCCACCGTGCGGCTGCCGTCGCTGGACCGCGGCTTCCTGCCGGTGGAGTTCGACCCGCCGCCGGGAGGCTTGCATTACCGCTGGCCCGACCTGCCCAGCCTCGCCATCGAGGAACGGCTGGCGGCCAAGGTCGCGGCGGTGAAGGCCTTCGCCCGCGTCAACCGCATCGACCGGACGGTGCTTGGGAAAGGTGGCTGGCTGCGCATCGTCACCACCGGCAAGGCGCATCTCGACCTGATGGAGGCGCTGCGCCTGCTGGGCATCGGCCCGGTGGAAGCGGCGGAGATCGGGCTGTCGGTCCACAAGATCGGCCTGTCCTGGCCGCTGGAGCCCGACTTCGCGCTGACCGCCGCCCGCGGCGCCGAGGAAATCCTGGTGGTCGAGGAGAAGGCCCCCGTCGTCGAAGGCCAGTTGAAGGACCTGCTGTTCCACCTGCCGGCCGGCGAGCGCCCGCGCGCCGTGGTCGGCAAGACCGACGAGTTCGGCGCCCATCTCCTGCCCGCCACCGGGGAGCTGCGGCCCTGGATCGTCGCCAAGGCGCTGGTGGAGCGCATCCGCCACCGTTTCCCTGCGCGGGACTTCTCGGGCCGGCTGGCCGACCTGCTGCCGGGCGAGGCGCCTGCCGCCCCTGCCCTGCCGCGCACCCCCTATTTCTGCTCCGGCTGCCCACACAACAGCTCGACCAAGGTGCCGGAGGGCAGCAAAGCGATGGCCGGCATCGGCTGCCATTTCATGGCGTCGTGGATGGACCGCGACACGGTCGGCCTCAGCCAGATGGGCGGCGAGGGCGTCAGCTGGATCGGGCAGTCGCGCTACAGCAAGCGCCCGCACATCTTCCAGAATCTGGGCGAGGGCACCTATTTCCATTCCGGGCTGCTGGCGATCCGGCAGGCGGTGGCCGCCAAGGTCAACATCACCTACAAGATCCTGTTCAACGACGCCGTCGCCATGACCGGCGGCCAGCCGGTGGACGGCCCGATCTCCGTCGACGCCATCACCCGCCAGCTGGCGGCGGAGGGCATCACCCGCATCGCCGTGGTCAGCGACGCGCCCGAGAGATACGACAGCCGCAGCGGCCTTGCGCCCTTCACCACCGTGCATCACCGCGAGGAGTTGGACGCCGTCCAGCACGAGATGCGCGAAATCCCCGGCGTCACCGCCATCGTCTATGAACAGACCTGCGCCGCCGAAAAGCGCCGTAGGCGCAAGCGCGGCACCATGGCCGACCCGGCCCGCCGCATGGTGATCAACGATCTGGTCTGCGAAGGCTGCGGCGATTGCGGCAAGAAGTCGAACTGCCTGTCGGTGCAGCCGAAGCAGACCGAATTCGGCGTGAAGCGGCAGATCGACCAGTCCAGCTGCAACAAGGATTATTCCTGCGCCGACGGCTTCTGCCCCAGCTTCGTCTCGGTGATGGGCGGGTCCTTGCGCAGGCCGAATCCGGACAAGGTCGCCGCCCGCTTCGCCGACGAACTGGCCGCCCTGCCGCTGCCGCAGCTTGCCGCCTCCCATGACCCAGCCGAAATTCTGATCGTCGGCGTCGGCGGCACCGGCGTCGTCACCGTCGGCGCGGTGCTGGCGATGGCCGCCCATCTGGAGGGCAAGGCGTCCTCCGTGCTCGACTTCATGGGCTTCGCGCAGAAGGGCGGCGCGGTCTACAGCTATCTCCGCGTGGCGGGCGACGCGGCGCGGCTGAACCAGGCGCGGATCGATCCGAAGCAAGCACAGTTGGTGCTGGCTTGCGACACGGTGGTCGCGGCCTCTCCCGACGCGCTGAAGACGGTGCGGCTGGGCCGGACGCGGGTGGTGGCGAACGCCCATGTCGCCCCGACCGGCGCCTTCACCCGCGACGGTACCAAGCTTCCCGATGCCGGATCGCTGCTGCGGTCGCTGCGCCGCGCCGCCGGACCCGACCGGGTGGAGGTGGTGGACGCCAACCGGGTGGTCACCGCCCTGTTCGGCGACAGCATCCTCGCCAACGTCTTCCTGATGGGCGTCGCCTTCCAGAAGGGGCTGCTGCCGGTCGGGCTGGAGGCGCTGACCCGCGCCATCGAGCTGAACGGCACCGGCGTCCCCGCCAACCTGCGCGCCTTCGCCTTCGGCCGCCTCGCCGCGCACCGTCCGGAGCTGCTGGCGACGCTGGGCGCGGAGGAGGAGGCGCCGGCCCTAAATTTGAACAATGGCGACCTCGCCACCGTCGTCGAGCGCCGCGCCGGGTTCCTGGCCGACTATCAGGACCGCGCCTATGCCGACCGCTACCGCGCGCTGGTGGAGCGGGCGCGGCAGGCGGAGGCGCGCGTCGCCCCCGGTTCGACCGCGCTGGCCGAGGCGGTGGCGCGCAGCGCCTTCAAGCTTATGGCCTACAAGGACGAGTATGAGGTCGCCCGCCTGCACAGCGACCCGGCCTTCCGCAAAAGCCTGGAGGACCGCTTCGAGGGCGACTGGAAGCCGGTGTTCCACCTCGCCCCGCCGCTGCTGTCGCGCGACACCAACGGCTATGGCGAGCCGCGCAAGATGGCGCTGGGCGCCTGGATCCTGCCGGTGTTCCGCGGCCTGGCGGCGATGAAACGGCTGCGCGGCACGGCGTTCGACCCGTTCGGCTACACGGCGGAGCGGAAGATGGAACGCGCCCTGATCGCCCGCTATGAGGCGACGGTGGCGGAGATCGCGGAGCGGCTGTCGGCCGACCGCCTCGCCACCGCGGTGGAACTGGCGGCATTGCCGCAGGAGATCCGCGGCTTCGGCCCGGTCAAGCATCGGGCGATGGAGGCGGTCGAGCCGCGCTGGCGGGCGCTGGAACAGCGGCTGCGCGAACGCACCGCCCAGGCGGCATAAGGGAGACGGCGCAAGGCGGCCTCACTTCGCCAGGAAGTGCAGGAAGGGAAAGGCTTCGAAGTCGAAACGGATCAGGGCCGGCGCCCCGCCGCTGCGGACCAGATGGTCGTATGTGCAATAGGGTGCGGCCTGATCCAGCCCCCAGAAGGCCCGGCCTTCGTCGAAATGCCGGCCGATATAGGCGACGACGAGGTCGAGATAGCGCCGGGCGGCCGGCGTCCGGTTGAAGGCGAGGAAGCCGGCAAGGACGTCGCGGGTCGGCCCGCGCCCCCGCCGGTCCTGCATCACCGCCACGTCCCACGCCTGCCAATCGACCATCGCAAGCCCCGGATCGGCGAGCAGCAGCGCATCGACATCGACCTGGATCACCGGCCCCGCCCCCTGCCGCAGAAGCTGCTGCGTCACCGCGAAGCGCGCGGAGGCGAAATAGGTCAGCCGCACCGGCTCCGGCAGTGCTCCGAGGTCGATGGTCTCGAAGGAGGCGGACAGCGGGAAATCGCCGTCGCCCGCCAGCCGCATCAACTCCGCCTCGGTATCGTCCGACGGGTTGACGACATGGACATGCAGGGCGCAGGACGGGGCCTTCTCCCGCCGCGTGGCGAGGAAGCCGGCGCCGAAGCGGCGCCAATAGCTCTCGTCGCAACCCACCAGCAGGATCGGCCGGCCATCGGCCTGCGGCGGGACCGGCATGCGGCGGACGGCGCGGGTGAAGCATGCCGGCGGCTCGGCGGCCAGACCGTCGAAGAAGGCCGGCTCGCCGCGCACCATCGACCACAGCAGCATCTCGAAATCGGCGGCGATGTCCTGCGGCGTCCAATGGCGGGCGTGTTTGCGGAAAAAGCGGCTGGCAAGATCGAGCCGTCCGCGGCGATACAGGAGATAGCAGACCACCGACAGGGCCACGCTGTCCCGCGGCTCCGCCATCAGGCGCCGTCGCGCCGCGGCGGCGATCCGGTCCAGCGTCGCGTCGTCCGTCACTCCAGTCTGGATCGCCACCACCGCCGTGCCGAACAGGTTCTTGCCGGCATCGGCATGGCCACCCGCCGCGGCATCGGTGAAGGCGGCGACCGCCTCCCCCAGGGCGGCCCGGTCGACGGTCTTTCCGGCGGTGGCGAGCACCGCCCCCATCAGCCCGCTCGCCGCCAGCCGGCACAGGCCCAGCCGGTATCGGCAGTCGGCCCGGCCGGGATGGAGGGCGTCCAGCCGCCGGTAACACTCCTCCGCCTCCACCGTCCGCTCCTGGGCATAAAGGCAGTCGCCGAGCCGCAGCAGATAGGCGTCGGACTCGGGCGCCAGCCGCAAGGCCCGGCGCAGCGCCCCGGCGGCACCGGTGCCGTCGCCCAGATCGGTCAGGGCCCCGGCCAGATTGCCGAATGGCTTGACCCACCCCGGATCGATGGCGGTCGCCACCCGGTGATGAGCGGCGGCCCGATCCGCCTGCGTCAATGCCCGCAGCGCCGATCCGAGATTGTCGTGATAGGCGGCGCAGAGGGGATCCCGCCGGATCGCCTCGCCGATCAGCCGCACGGCTTCGGCCGACTGGTCGGACTGGTGGTGCAGCACGCCCAACAGGTGCCACGCATCGGCGACCTCGGGGGCCGCCTGGATGATCTTCCGGTAGATGTCCGCCGCCTCGGCCAGACGGTTGCCCTGATGCAGGCCGACGGCCATGCGCAACGCTTCGGATACGGTGGTCATGGCGGGCGGGCTTCCGATGTGGGGGCTGTCGTCGGAGAGGGGATCCTTTGGCTACATCGCGCCCAGATCCTGCGCCTCCAGCACCGTTTCCGGCAAGGTCAGCGACAGCCCGTCGAAGGGAGCCAGCAAGGCGCGGACGTTGGAGCCGACGCCGCAGGCCCGGTATTCCAGGCGCACCGCCTCGATCCGCTCCGGCAGCATCCGCTTGTGGTCGGAGATCAGCTGCCACGCCAGGACGCAGCTGTTCTCCGCGTCCTGGGTGGTGACATAGTCGTAGTCGCCGTAGCGGTTGCGGCGGGCGGCGTCGGCGACCTTGACGGTCATCCCCGGGAACTCGCGCTTGGTCGTCGCCAGCAGAGTTTCCATGGTGTAGAGCGGCACCGGGAAGACGCGCGGCGGCTGGACCAGGGCGCCGAACAGGCTGTCGGGCAGGGTCTGCACGTCGACGGTCAGGCGGTTCTCGCCCGGCAGGACCGTCGGGTTGCCCAGCACGACGATGTAGGATTTGTAGACGGCGCCGGTGTCGCGCATGCGGGCGGCGACGATGGGGAAGTCGCGGCTGTCCGGCATGGTCACCGGCAGCGCAGTCGGCTGCACGCGCCGCCACGGGGTCGGTGCCTGGGTCAGGTTGTCGCGGACCCAGCCGGCGCAGCCGGAGGTCAGCAGCGTCGCCACCGCCAAAACCGCCGACAACGCCGTGCGCTGCCAGCCGGTCCGGGCCATACCGGAATGCGGAGTACAGGAAATCGAAGTCTCGGGCATCGGGGCTCCCTTACCAGTCATGCCCTTACCAGTCATGGTAAATGGTCTTCCAGGTGATGCTGACGCCTTCGCGCGATTCCTCGGTGCTCAGCCGGTCGTCGACGGACTTGAACTGGGCATAGGCCTCGTCGAAGCGCATCAGGTTGTAGAGCGCCCAGCCGCGCAGGATCCCGAGGTTCCGCGGCTCCGGCGTCAGCTCCTTGCGGGCGTCGAGCAGGCGCAGCACGTCGTTGTAGCGCTTGTCCTCCAGCGCCCGGTTCGCCTCCGTCGCCATCAGCGACGCGCGGATCTCCGCCTTCTGCGCCGGGGTCATGTTGGCGCGCGGCAGATCGCGGGTCAGGCCGACCGTGTCGCCGGTGGCCAGCCGCGCCACGGCCTGGCCATAAGCGTTCTCCTGCGCCGGCGTCGCCTTCTGCGGCAGGCCGGATGCTGCCGGCGTGCGCGTCGTCGCGGCTGCGCCATTCCCGCCGCCGGATTGACCGCCCTTCGCCGGTTCGCGCGCGGCCATCGCCTGCGCCTCGGCGAAGGCGGCCTCGGCCTCAGACGGGCGCTTCATCTCCAGCAGGCACCAGCCACGCTGCTGCAAGAGCCCGGCGGTCGGGCCGCTTTTGGCGATGCTGCTGCGGATGATGCTGAGGCACTCGGCGAAGTCGTGGCGGGCCAGCGCCCGGTCAAGCTCGCTCGGCCCCTGCGGGCCGCTGCGGCCGCCGCCGGCCCCACGCGGCGGATCCACCGCCTTCAGCGCTTGATCGATCCGGCTCGACTTTCCCTTCCAGGGCGCAGCGGCGGCGCGGGCCTGCGCCTTCTCGCCCAAGCCGTTGTAGGCCAGCACCAGCCCTTCCGCCGCCTTGTCGGACGGCGCCCAGCCGTTGGCCTGCGAGAACCAGGACTGCGCCTCGGCGAAGTTCTTCTGCTTCTGGAAATACCAGCCGAGCGCGATGGCGCCGTCGGCGTCCTGCTTGTCGCGGACGATGCCCTGGATGCGCGAGAGGTCGGCCGCCGTCAGCGCGCCGGGCTTGGCATTGCCCAGACGCTCCAGCAGGCGGCCGGTCTCAAGCTCGGCCTCCGCGGTGCGGACGGTGGAGTAATCCTCCCCCTTCGCCGGGTTGGCGGTGGCGCCCAGCGCGGTCAGTTCGCGCAGCTGGTCCGGGCTGAGATAACGCGACGCCTTGAAGATGGTGTCGCGCCGCTCCTTCGCCTTGGGGCAGGTGCTGACGATGGTCCGGTAGGTGTCGAAGGCGCGGTCGGCCTGCTTCAGCTCGGCATAGGCCTCCGCCAGCCGCCATGCGTTGTCCAGCCGGTTGCAGGCCACCGCCTCCGGATGGGCGGCGGCGGCATCGACCACCTCCTGCCAGCGCTTGGTGTCGCTGGCCGAGCGGATGCGGCCGGCGCTCTCGGCGGTGTCGAGTTCCTGCAGAAGCTTGTCGGACGGCTGCCAGGACGGCGACTTGCGCCGCTGCTCGGCGATGGCCGCCCGCGCCTCCGCCACCTTGCCGGCGGACAGCAGGTTCCAGAACGGCGTCTCGTCGACACCGGGGGTGGTCGGCTGCGGCGCGAACAGGTCCTTGGGCGGTTCCCAGCCCGGGTCGAGCGCGCGCAGCCGGGCGATTTCCGCCTCCAGCCGCTCGCCGTCGCCGATGCGGGCGTAATAGCGCAGTGCCGTCTCGTCCACCTTGCCGGCGGCGGGGGCGGAGCCGCTGCCGGGAGCCGGCGCCACCTCCACCTTCACGCCGGGGGCGAGCGCGCGGCCGCCGCCGTTCGCCTGTGCCCAGGCGCCGTTCCCAGCAGCGGAGGCGGCGATGCCGGCGAGAAGAAGGGCCGAAAGAAGGACAGGACGGGTCACGGGTCGATCCCCAGGCTTTGCGCCGCCAGCGCGGACAGATGGGCCAAGGTGGTGGAGTAATAATCTTCGTCGGGCGCCAAGGGCGGCACCGTCACCGCGTCGCCGGCCCCGGCGAGATGACCGGCCAGCCGGTAGACCGCCAGCATGCCGACCGACGCCGCCACCTGCGTGGTGGTGCCGCCGGGCAGCGAGACGGTGGCGGGGACCGCCGTACCGCCGTATTTCGTCGCCAGCATCGCGAAGGGACGGAAATAATAGGGATCGCGGTAGCCGTCCCACGCCAGATAGAGCGGCACCCGCACGGCGTCGTAGCCGTACTGCTTCTTGAAGCCGTCGGCGATGCCCACCGTCCCTGCGGCCTCCAGCGTCATCCAGTCCGGCGGCAGCTGGAACCCGCCGAAGCGCGCCTTCGACAGCAGCACCAGCCCGGCATCCGACAGCTTGCCCCAGCGCTCTCCGCCGGGCAGGGCGGCGAAGGCGCGGATGGCCGGGAAGATCCAGTAGCTGGGGTTGAGGACCAGCGTCTCGCCCTTGCGGAAGCCGTCGCGCCCCGGCAGCAGGACGGTCAGCCCGGCCTGCTCCACCAGCAGACCGGAGGCCAGAGCCTTGACGATGGCGGCGGCGGCGGTGCGGTAGGCCTCCGCCTGCCAGACCTCGGCGGCGCGCAGCAGCGCCCAGGCGATCAGCATGTCGCCGTCCGACGCGTTGTTGCGGTCGGCGACGCCGCCGTCGGGCGTCCAGCGCCAGGCGGCCAGCCCGTCGCCGCGCACCATCAGCACGCGCTGGGTCCAGCCCCACAGCCGGTCGAAGGCGGCGCGGTCGCCCGCCGCCACCGCCAGCAGCATGCCGTAGCCCTGCCCTTCGGAATGGCTGATGCCCTTGTTGCCGGTGTCGACGATCCGCCCTTCCGGCAGCAGGAAGCGCTCGGCATAACGGCGCCACGCCGCCCCGTCGAAGGGCGCCGCGCGCAGGTTTCCCGGCAATGCCGCCGCCAGCCCGAGGGCTGCCGATCCGATCAGCACGTCGCGCCGCGATGCCGTCATGATCCGCTTCCTTCCCCCATGCTCCGTTCCGAATGCCCGCCCTTCAGCAGCAGGCGCATGCTGACCGTCAGCACCACCGCCGTCCCCAGCAGCAGGGCGAACAGGACCTCGATCCGCTGCGACAGGTTGCGGGCCAGAATCAGGATCAGGTTGCCGATGTCAAAGGGATTGAGAATGATCTGATAGGGGCGCGACGCCTCCAGCGTGGTGACGGCGGGCGCCGCGCTGCTCCACAGCGCCCCGCCGCCGCGCAGCTTCTCCCACAGGCCGGCCTCGCCCAGGCTGCGCATGGCGCGGTCGATGGCGCGCGGGTCCGAGGCGGTCAGCAAGGTCCAGGTCAGCGGATCGTTGCCGGGAGCCCGGTATTGCAGCAGGGCCGCCTCCGGCAGCGTCTCGGCGGTCTCGGTCAGCGCCACGACGTCGACCGGCGCATCCTCCACCGCCCAATGATTGATGTAGCGCGCCGCCGCAGCCATCACACGCCGCGCCCAGTCGGGCACCCAGCCGCGCCCGGCGGCCGGTTCCTTGGCATCGCCGGCCATCCGCTGCCAGCGGTTCGCCGTTCCGCCGTCGGCCGCCATCGCCGATCCCACCATGGTCATCTGCCCTAGCGGCTGCTGCACGGAGCCCGGCCGCGCCGCACCTGTGCGGGCGGCATTGCCGGACCAGCCCAGCCGCAGACGGTCGGCCAGGGCGCGGCGGTCGGCCGCCGCCATCGGCTCGCCCCGCGCCTTGGCCTGGGCGATCAGCGATCCCGCCTCCAGCAAGCCGGCCAGACGGTCGGCGGGAAGCGGCGCGGTGGCGAAGACCGCCTGCGGCAGCGCCGCGACCGGGCCGACGATCAGCGCGTTGTCGTTCGGCGCACCGTCCCAGCCGGTGTAGGGCACCACCGCCATCAGGTCGCCCGCCCGCTGCGCCAGCTTGGCGGTCAGGCTCCAGGCCGCACCGGACCAGGCGGGGTCGCGCCCGACGACCACGAGGTCGAAGGGCGGCGCCGGCTCGCCCCCGGCGATGCCGCCATAGGGGTAGGCGGTGCTGGCGAAGCCGCGCAGGTTGGGCAGGGTGACCAGACGGGCGAAGCCGGGAATCTCGATGCTGGAGCTGTCCAGCAGGGTGAAGGTCGGGCGCCGCACCGCGAAGACGCAGTCGGTGCCGCCGGCCGGCGGCAGCTCGGCTTCGATCTCGATCAGGTTGGGGCCGGGGCGGAACAGCGCCATCGCCAGCGGCATCTCACCATTCTCGATGACGCCGCTGGACCGCTTGTCGACCTCCATGGCGCCGGCCGACTTGCCGTTCACCCGGACGTTCAGCACCGCACCGGGGCCGAGATTGCCTTCGAAGGCGCCATTGACGTGGAACAGGATGGAGCGGTCGCTGACCGGGGCGAAGCCGGCCGGCAGCGTCAGGCCGAAATGGCCGGTGTAGCGGTAGCCGCTGTGCTGCACCGTCTGGAAGCCCAGATCCGACAGGTGGTAGCGCCCCTCCGCCTGCACCGGCGCGGGCGGCGGAGCGGCAGGCGTGGTCGCGTCGGCAACGATCATCGCGGTCTGGGTCGGCAGCGGCCGGCTGACGTCGGACAGCCGCATCACCGCCTGATCGACCTCCTGTTGCGTGCGGCCGGAGGCGACGGTGACGAAGCCGCCGCCGGTCCCGTCGGCTGCGGCCGGCAGGGGATAGACCGCCAGGAACGGGCCGGTGATGGCGGCGGCGCGCGCCTCCCCCAGGATCGTGGCGATGCGGTCGCGGGTGCCGATCAGGATGTTCTTGCCGCCGGGCAACGGCAGACTTTCCAATGTCGGCGCCGCACCGCCGGCGGGCTTGGCCGGCACCGGCACCGCCACCACGCGCGGGGTCCGGTCGCCCAACAGCAGACCATAGGACTGCGCCACCATGGAGCCCCAGCCGAGATGGTCGGCATCGATGTCGCTGCCGGGATAGAGGATCGCCAGCGGTTCGCGCGCCCGGTCGGCCGACGCCAGCAGCTGGCGCATCATCGCGAGGTCCGGTTCGGGCACGCCACCGTCCGACAGCAGGGTCAGCGAGGACGCCGCCAGATTGACCCGCGCCCACAGGTCGTAGGTGCCGCGGACCGTGCAGATGGCGCGGTGCTGGGCGCTGGTCTGGAAGACGATCTGGTTCTCGCCGGGACGGATCAGGCTGCCCGGCAGGGTGATGGAGGCGTTGACCGGTCCCCGGAAGGCGGCGAGCGGCAGGTCGGCCACCGGCGAGCCGTTGATGAAGACCGACATCGCCCCCTTCTCGGGCAGGATGTCGATGCCGTTCTCGTAGGTCAGCGCCAGAACGGCGGAGGTCAGCCCGACCACCGGCGGCAGGACGGCGCGCAGGACCACCGTCTCCGTCTCGCCGTTGAGGGTGACGTCCGGCTGGTCGTCGCGCAGGTTCGACAGCGGGATCACCCGCTTGTCGGCCGCCGAAGCCGGCACTGCCCAGCCGATCCACAGCGACAGCAGCGACAGCACGGTCCAGCAGGCCCGGCGGAGGCCGGTATGATTTCGCATGCCCGCCATCGCCGTTACGGAGCCTGGAAGGTCAGGATGCGCCGCAGCGCGCCGGGCAGGGCCAGCAGCACATGCCCCAGCCGCGGCACCACCCGCGTGGCGAAGAACAGCAACCCGCCGAAGAAGGTCGGCGCGGCCACCCGCTTGCGGTCCAGGAAGATGTCCCAGCCGACGCTGTTGCCGAAGACGAAGCGCGCCATCTCCACGATGTCCTGGCGGTCGCGCGGAGCGAATCCGGCGCCGACCGCCAGTTCGCCGCCGCGCATCTCGATGCGGAAGATGCGCACGCCGGTGGTGGTCGCCGCCTCCGTCTCCGTCGCGGCGATGGTCAGGACCGGCGTCCGGTCGGGCTGGCTCAGCAGATCGCGCCATTTCGGATCGACCAGCAGCCCGACGCCGCCGGCCGACACGTCGGCGACCGTCAGGTCGATGCTGGTCCCGTCCTCGAACTTCAGCGCCGCCGGTCGGTCGACGGTGAAACGTTCCTGCCGGCGGACGCGCTTGCGCTCATAGACGACGGCGAGGCCGCCCAGCGCCAGCAGGAAGCTCAGCGAACACCACACCGCCACCGGAACGATGGCGGCGCGGTGTTCCGGGAAGATCGAATAGCGCCAGGCGCAGGCGGCCAGACCGGCGGCCAGCAGCAGCGTGGTGACGATGAAGGGCGTGGCGAGCGGAGAGAAGCCGTCCTCGTCCACCGACTGGCCCTTGGCGGTCACCTTGAACACCGGGTCGCGCGGCCGGATCATCGTCGCCAGCGCTGCGCGGGAGACGTGGAAGGACTGCAGGTACTCGTACAGCTCCGAGAACAGCGGCCAGCGCATCCGCCCATGCAGGAACTGCGACAGGAAGGCGGCGGCGAAGACGTGCGGCAGGACGAAGCAGGCGAAGTCCGGCAGGTTGATGCGGTAGATCTCCAGCCCGAACAGCGCGTAGCACAGCGGCGACAGCAGGAAGATCGGCCGCCAGAACCAGAAGAACCAGTAAAGCATGGTGCTGGTGTAGCAAAGCCGCTGCGAGATGGTCAGCCCGCGCTTGAACAGCGGGTTCTTCAGCAGGAACAGCTGGATCATGCCCTGGGTCCAGCGCGAGCGCTGGGCGATGAAGCTGTCGAAGGTTTCCGGCTGCAGCCCGGCGATCAGCGGACGCGGCAGATAGACGCTGCGCCAGCCGCGCGAATGCAGCTCCAGCGCGGTCTCGCAATCCTCCGTCACCGTGTCGCCGCTGAAGCCGCCGACCTCCTCCAGCGCGGCGCGGCGCAGGATGGCGGCCGACCCGCAGAAGAAGGAGCCGTTCCAGCGGTCGAGCCCCGGCTGTATCGAGTAATAGAACATCTCGTTCTCGCTCGGCATCCGCTCGAAGGTGCCGAGGTTGTATTCGACCGGGTCGGGATTGACGAAGAAATGCGGCGTCTGCACCAGGAACAGGCCGGCGTCCTGCTGGAAGAACCCCACCGTCGCCTTCAGGATGCCGACCGTCGGCACATGGTCGGCATCCAGGATCAGCAGCAGGTCGCCCGACGTCTTGTGGAACGCGTGGTTGATGTTGCCGGCCTTGGCATGCTCGTTACGCGGCCGGGTCATGTAGGTGACCTGCAGCCGCTCGCACAGCGCCTGCAACGTCTCGCGCCGCTCCTTCGCCGCGGCGGCCAGTTCCGGGTTGGCGTGGGCCAGCTTCTGGTCGGTGCCGCCGTCGTCCAGCAGATAGACGTGCAGCTTGTCGCGCGGGTAGTCGATGCAGACCGCGGCGGCCAGCGTCGTCTCCAGCAGCTCCGGCTCCTCGTTGTAGGAGGGGATGTAGACGTCGACGCTGGGCCAGAGGGCGGGATCGCCCGTCGGCTCCGACGGTTCGCGGGCGACGGGGTCGATGATGACGAACAGCGAAGTCAGGAACAGCACGAAGGACAGCGCCTCGGCCGCGAACAGCGTCACGCCGGGGATGAAGTTCACCAGATCGTCCACCGGCGGCATCGTGCCGGTCAGCCGCCAGAAGAAATAGCGGAAGGTGACGAAGGCCAGCAGCAGCACGGTCAGCGTGCGGGCATGCCAGAAGCGCTGGGCGAAGCGCCCCAGCACGAAGGCCGCCGCGACCACGCCGGCAGAAATGGCGGCGCTGGCAAATCTTCCAACGGGCAGGGCCGCCAGCGCAAGAAACAAACCCGCCGACAGCAACAACAGAATCCAGAGCAGAACCGACCGCAGCGAGAAACGGCGACTCTTCACGCTCGACTGTCGTTTGGCTTGCTGCGCCTTATTGTTCAGAGGTCGAACAACGGTCTTGGCGCCGGACGAAGTTGTCATGCGGATCCGCGGAATGGGGCGATTCCACCTTAGTGGGCGCCCCCTTATCGCTCAAGCTTCGTTACAAATCGTTACTGACTCGTGATAAAGATTGCTCAAAAGCCATGTTTGCCTGGCCCGGGCCTCCACGACGCTCCTTCCGGCCGTGACGGACGCCGCCATTGCCTGCCCACCGCATCGCGACTCGGAATGGAGACCGCCGCCGCGCAAACTGATCCTTTGCGCGGCTGCCTTGCGCGGCGGCTTGGGCTTGGGGGGATGACGCGGCGCGGGAATGCCGCCATGGTGACGGACAATTCGTCCACCCACCGGTTGCAGCACGGGATCCCGACCGCCTCCATGCCCGCCTTCGCCCTTCTGTCCGACGCCTTCGCGGTGCTCGCCCCGGTCTTCCTGGTGGCGGCGCTGGGCTATGGCTGGACCCGTCGAAAGCTTCCCTACGACAGCGCCTTCATCACCACCTTCGCGATCAACGTGTCGTCGCCCTGCCTGGTCTTCTCCGCCCTGACCCGGCTGCACCTGTCGGCCGACGTGATGGGGGAGATGGCGCTGGCGGCGACCGCCTGCATGGCGCTGACCGCGCTGGCATCGGTGCCCGTGCTGCTGGCGAGCGGGCTGTCGCTGCGGGTCTATGTGCCGGCGATGGCCTTTCCCAACGCCGGCAACCTCGGTCTGCCGGTCTGCCTGTTCGCCTTCGGCGAGAACGGCCTCAGCCTTGCGGTCCTGTTCTATGCGGTGATGGCGGTCGGCCAGTTCACGCTGGGGCCGGCGCTGGCCGCCGGGCGGTTCGACCTGGGGCAGATGGCGCGCACGCCGACGATCTACGCGGTGGGGCTGGCGGTGGCGATCCAACTGGCCGGGCTGCCGCTGCCGGTGTGGATCGGCAACACCACCACGCTGCTGGGCAACTGCGCCGTGCCGCTGATGCTGTTCTCGCTGGGCGTGGCGCTGTCGAAACTGCGGCTGTCCGGGGCGGTGCGGGCGCTGTCGATGTCGGCCTTCCGGCTGGCGGTCGGTTTCGCCATGGGGCTGCTGGTTGCCTGGGCGATGGGGCTGACCGGGAGCACGCGCGGCGTGGTGCTGGTGCAAAGCTCGATGCCGGTGGCGGTCTTCAACTATCTGTGGGCGCTGCGCTATGGCAATTCGCCGGAGGATGTGGCCGGCATGGTGCTGGGGTCCACCGCCATGGCCTTCATCGGGCTGCCGGCGCTTCTGATGATCGTGATGCAGTAGGAGGGAGGGAGTCCATGGCGCACAGGCAACACCGCTATGCCGTCCGGCTGAGCTGGACCGGCAATCTCGGCACCGGCACCTCGGCCTACAAGGCCTACAGCCGCGACCACGAGCTGAGCGCCGGGACCAAGCCGGCAATTCCCGCGACCTCCGATCCGGCCTTCCGCGGCGATCCGGCGCGCTGGAACCCGGAGGAGATGCTGGTCGGCGCCCTGTCCTCCTGCCATCAGCTCTGGTACCTGCATCTCTGCTCGGTCGCGGGGATCGTCGTCACCGCCTACAGCGACGATGCGGAGGGGGTGATGGAGGAGGAGGCCGACGGCGCCGGCCAGTTCACCACCGTCGTGCTGCGGCCGCGGGTGACGCTGGCACAGGGATCGGACGCCGGCAAGGCGCTCGCCCTGCACCATGACGCCGCGCAGAAATGCTTCATCGCCCGCTCCGTCAACTTCCCGGTCCGGCACGAGCCGGCGGTGGAGGTCGAGGGATGAGCGGCGGCCCTCCCCTCTCCGGCCCCCTCTCCGTCCTGGATGCCGTCGCCGGCCGGCGCAGCATCCGCGCCTTCCTGCCAACACCGGTGGAGCGGGAGACGGTGCTGCGTATCCTCGACCTCGCCGCCCGCGCGCCCAGCGGTTCCAATATCCAGCCCTGGAAGGTCCATGCCATCGCCGGGGAGGCGCGCGCCGCCCTGTCGGCGGATCTGCTGGCCGCCCATGAGGCGGGGGAGCCGGAGGTGCCGGAATATCCCTATTACCCGGAAAGCTGGCGGGAACCCTATCTCGGCCGCCGCCGGGCGGTGGGATGGGCGCTCTACGGCTCGATCGGCATCGGCAAGGGCGACCGCGAGCGGATGGCGCGCCAGCATGGCCGCAACTGGCTGTTCTTCGGGGCGCCGGTCGGGCTGTTCTTCTCCATCGACCGCGACATGGGCAAGGGCGCCTGGCTCGACCTCGGCATGTTCATGCAGAATGTCATGATCGTCGCCCGCGGCTTCGGGCTGGAAACCTGCCCGCAGGCGGCCTTCTGCTACCGCCACGCCATCACCGCCCGACATCTGGGGCTGCCCGACACGGAAATCATCGCCAGCGGCATGGCGCTGGGCGTCGCCGACTGGTCGGCCCCGGAAAACAACTTCCCCACCGACCGCGAACCGGCCGAGGCCTTCACGCGCTTCACCGGCTTCTGAACAGGAAGATTCCTAGAGGGTGACGAACCCGCTGGGCGCCGCCGCCGACGGGGCGCAGGGCGACAGCAGCCGGGAGACGAAGGCGGCGGTCTGGACCAGGACGCGCGGCGAGAAGGGCTTGGCGATATAGCCGAGCCCGATGCCGCCGGCCTGGGCCTTGCTCGGCGGGTTTCCGGTGGCGAAGACGCACGGAATTCCCAGGGCCTTCAATTCGCGCGCCACGTCCAACCCGTTCGACCCGTTGGCCAGCTTGATGTCGACGAAGGCCATGTCGGGCCTCTCCTGCCCCGCCAGGGCCAGGGCGGAGGGCAGATCCTCGGCGATCCCCGTCACCTCGTGGCCGGCGGACTGAAGCGTCAGCGCCACCCCTTCGGCGATCAGATATTCATCTTCTATGATCAATATCTTCATTGTTTTTCTTGTAATTTTTGTACAATGCGCGGAGGCGTCACGCCTGGGTTGGCGCTCCCGGTTTCATGGGGAAAGTTAAAAGGAAGCGTGTGCCCGGAGTCAAACGTTCGATTTCAAGTCGGCCCCTTATCTGCCGCGTCAGATTGCGGACGGTGTTGAGCCCGAACCCGCCGCCGCTGCTCCCGACCTCTTCGGGCAGGCCGATGCCGTCGTCGGCGACGTCGATGCGGACCTCGTTCCCCTCAACCTCCATGTCCAGCCTGACGGTGCCGGTCCGCCCGTTGGGGAAGGCGTGCTTGTAGCTGTTGGTCAGCAGTTCGTTGACGATCAGCGCCACCGGGACCGCGGTGTCGACCGGTGTCGGCAGCGGCGTGCCCACCGCCACGCTCATCGCCGGCTCACCGCCGCCATCGCCGCTGCCCTCGGCGCTGGACGGGACCGCGTTCTCGGCGATGCTGCGGATCAGGTCCGACAGTTCGACCGTGTCGTACACCGTGCCTTCGCCATAGAGGCGGCGATGGACCTCGGCGATCGCCAGCACGCGGCTGCTGCTGTCCAGCAACTCCTGCCGCACCTCCTGGCTGCGATGCCGGAGCGCCTGGGTCCGCAGCAGGTTGGCGACGATCTGCAGCGAGTTCTTCACCCGGTGGTTCACCTCGTCCAGCAGGACGCGGTTCTCTTGCAGCGCCGCGGTCAGCGCCCGCCCCTCCGCCCGTTCCGCCTGATAGTCCCGCTCCAGCCGCCGGACGGTCGTGTAGCCGAGCCAGCCGGTGACCGTCACGAACAGCAGCCCATAGGCGACCATCAGAATCTCGAGGATCATGGCGTGGCGGCTGCGCCGGGCGAGCAGCAGATCCTCGTCCGCCCGCATGGCGGCGGTCAGCCGCCGGATCTCCGCCATCATGTTGGCGCCCATACCCTCCCGGACCATGTCCAGCGCCCGCTGCATGCCTGCGTCCTCGGCCTGCCGCAGAACCTCAGCCATCCGGCCAAGACGGTCGGCGGTCAGCGCGCGCAGGGTCTTCACCTTGTCCTGCTGGACCGGATTGTCGATGGTCAGGGAGTCGAGCCGGTCGAGCAGAGCCCGGCTGCGCTCCACCCCCTCCCGGTAGGACATGAGGTGGCTCCGGTCCCGCGACAGCAGGTAGCCACGCTGGCTGGATTCGGCATCGGACAGGTTGGACTGCAGGTCCTCGACCGTGGAGATGACCTTGTGCGTGTGGTCGACCCAGTCGATGGCGCGACGGTATTCGATGAAGACGCCGACGAGAATCAGGAAGCCGACGAACAGGCCGCCGAGCAGCACCGCCGATAACCGAGCGGCACGGGCGCGCACCTTCCGCCGCGCGAGGCTGGCATCCGTGTTGGTGGGCATGGGCCGTTCCCGCCTCTTGTCGACGACCGCCGGATCGCTGGTCCGAACAGTCTGTAGCTTCCCGCATGGGCGGCATTGACGTGAGTCAACAATTTCACACAACCGGAGGGCCGTCGTGACGGCCATCTCCCACCCTACCCGCCAAGCGCCGAAATCAACGTGTCCTGCAGACGGGCGGGCTGGATCGGCTTGTGCAGCAGCGCGCACTGCGCGCCGGCCGCTTCGCGCAGACGGTCGGCCGAGGTGTCGCCGGTCAGCAGAACGCCGGGAACGTCGCGCGACAGGCGGCGGCGGACCATGTCCATCACCATCAGCCCCGTGGTTCCTTCCGGCAGGCGATAGTCGGCGAGGATCAGGTCGGGCGGTTCGCCGGCGTCGATCAGGCTGTTCAAAAGCTGCTCCGCCTCCGCCCCGCTGCCCGCCTCCACCACGCGATAGCTCCAGTCCTCCAGCATCAGGACCAAAGCCATGCGGATGACGGCGTCGTCCTCCACCAGCATGATCAGCCGGTCCGTGCCGCCGCCGGACCGGGTGCCGCCGGCTTCCCCACCGGCAGCTGCCCGACCGCCGCCTTCCGCCTCCAGTTCCGTCAGCGGCAGGCTGACGGTGAAGCGGCTGCCGCGGCCGAGCGAGGAGGTCACGTCGATGACCCCGCCCAGCATGGTGACCAGCCGCCGGGCGATGCTCAGTCCCAGCCCCAGCCCTTCCCGCCGGTCGCGGGCGGCGTTGCCGACCTGGAAGAAGTCCTGGAAGATTCGGCCGATATGCTGGTCGGCGATACCGATGCCGTTGTCCCACACCTCGATCTGCAGGCTGCCGCCACGCCGACGGGCGCCGAGCAGGACCCGGCCGCCGGGGGCGTAGCGCAGCGCATTGGTCAGCAGGTTGCGCAGCGCCCGCTCCAGCAGTCCCGGATCGGTCCGCGTCGTCAGCGGCGGAGCCACCAGGCGCAGGCTCTGCCCGCCCTTCTCCGCCAGGGCCGAGAATTCGCCATGCAGCCGGGCCAGCAGGGCGGCGATGTCGACCGGTTCCGGATTGGGGGCCACCAGCCCGGCCTCCAGCTTGGAGATGTCGAGCATCCCGTCCAGCATGCCGCCCAGCCCGCCGAGCGACGACTGGATCTGCTCCGCCATCCGCTGCGCCCCGGCGGGAAGGCTTTCCTTCAGCAGCAGGTCGGACAGCAGCAGCAAGGCCTGCACCGGCTGGCGCAGATCGTGGCTCGCCGCCGCCAGGAAGCGTTCGCGGGCGTCCAGCGCCACGTTCAGGTCGCGCTCCAGCGCCTTCACCGCGGTGATGTCGGCGACGCTGGACACCACGGCCTCCACCCCGCCGGCCTGATCGGCGACGGGATGGCTCGACACCCGCAGCCAACGGGTGGGGGCGGTCGCCTCCTCCCCCTCGATCACGCCGATGATGCGTTCGACCACCGGCTTGCCGCTGCGCACCGCCTCCGCCGCGGGGGGAAGCCCGTGCAGGCGGTTGCCGTTGGCGTCGATGAAGCGGCGGCCGGCGGTGGTCGGGACCAGGCTGGCGGGGGCGGTGGCCGGCGCCAGCTGTCCGCCCGCCCGGCTCTCTCCCCCGCCCTCCCGGTCGAAGGCCGGCGCGGTGGGGTCGAGCAGCGCGCGGGCCGGGCCGTCCAGCAGCCGCTCCGCCATGGTATTCGCCAGCAGGTTGCGGCCGTCGGCGGCAGTCATCGCCAGCGCGTCGTGCAGCGACTGCACCAGCACCCGGTGCCGCCGTTCGCTGAGGTTCAGCGCCGCTTCCGCCGTCCGCCGCGCGGTGACGTCGCGGAAGGCGACGACGGCGCCCTGGATGCGCTCCTCCATCGGGGCGAGGCGCTTGCCCGACGCCAGCATCGGCGAGATGGAGATCTCCACCAGCAACGTGCCGCCATCCTCGCGCCGCAGCTTTTCACAGGCGACCCGGCGGGGCCGGCCATCGGTCAGCGACAGGGCCAGCGCACGGGCCGCTCCGCCGGCGGGGGCGGCGTCGCCCTCGCCGACCGGCAAGCCCGCCTCGGTTTCCGGCGCCGGGCCGGCCAGCAGGTCGGACGGCGGCCGGCCGATCAGGTCGAGGTCGAGATGGCCGGTCATTGCCGTCGCCGCGGCGTTGACGAAGCGGATGCGGCCGTCGGCGTCCACACCCAGGATGCCGTCGCCGACCGACTGCAGGATATGGTGATAGTCGGCGCGCGCCCGCTCGGCGTCGTCGCGGGCCTGCTGCACCTCGCGCAGCCAGGCGTTGCGTTCGGTCAGGTCGGTGATGGTCAGCAGCACGTCGCCGCGGTCGCTGTCGTCCAGCGTCACCCGGCGGGCATCGGTCAGCCCGTCGATGATCGTGCCCTGCGGGCCGTGATAGCGGAATTCCTGCCGGGTCCACTCGCCGCCGTCGCGCAGCCGGCCGAGCGCGGTGAACAGCCGGCCATGGTCGAGACTGTCGACCAGCAGGGTCAGCGGGCGTCCCTTCAACCGCAGCATCGGCAGGCCGAACTGCCGTTCGGCGGCGCTGTTGGCCTCGCCGACGATGCCGGTGGCGTTCACCGCCAGACAGGCCAGCGGCACCGATTGGAAAAGCTGGAGATATTGCAGGCGCGACGCCTCCAGCGCCTGCTGGGCGCCGCGCAGCTCCTCGTTCTGGATTTCCAGCTCGGCCTGATGGACATACAGCTCGTGCAGCAGTTCCTTCATCGAGGTGGCGGTGATGTCCGCCGCCTCGAAATTTCCGCCGCTGAGGATTATTTCGGCGCGGCGCCGCAGGCGGCCGGAGGAGTCTTCGCTCATTTTTTGCCCCCGTCGGCCTTACCGGCCCCGTCCAGTTGCAACTCCATCAGCCTGCGGTTGGTGATGTTGATGTGGCTGACGACGATACCGCCGTCATGGTCGTTCAGGCGGGTGGCGTGCATCAGGAACCAGCGTTGCTCGTCGGCCGAATGGCAGGGATATTCGATGGTGAAATCGTCGGCCTCGCCGTCCAGGATGCGGCGCAGACCGTCATGCACCGCGCGGCCGATGCCGTCCTTCTCCGGAGCCTCCGGAGTCAGGCAGACGTCCAGATAGTTGGTGCCGACGCCGCAGCGCTCCATCGCCGGGGCGCCGTTGCGCTGGGCGAAGCCCTGCCAGGCGGCGTTCACCATGACGATCCGGCCGGTGCGATCGGTGACGGCGATGTGCTCCGGCAGGCTGTCCAGCACATTCTGCAGCCGCTCTTCCGCCAGTTTGGTGTCGGTCACGTCGACGAAGGTCACCACCACGCCGCCGACCTGATTCTTGTCGGTCAGGTAGGGCAGGATGCGGGTCAGCACCCAGCGGCCGTCATTGACGCGGACATGCCTTTCCATCGCCTCGTGCCCGTCGAACACCCGGCGGATGTCGCCCAGGAAGTTCGGATAGTCGATGTTGGTCGACAAATGCGCGATGGACCGGCCGATGTCGCGCGGGATGATGTTGATGAATCCGGCCGCCGCCGGGGTGAAGCGGCGGATGACGAAATCGCCGTCCAGGAACACCGTGCCGATCTCGGTCGAGCGCAGCAGATTGTCCAGGTCGTTGGTGATCTCCGTCAGTTCCTCCACCTTCGCCTGATATTCGGCGTTGACGGAGTAAAGCTCCTCGTTGACCGACTGCAGCTCCTCGTTGGTGCTCTGCAATTCCTCGTTGGATGCCAGAAGCTCCTCGTTGGTCGCCTGCAGTTCCTCGTTGGCGGTTTCCAGCTCCTCGATGGTCGCCTGCAGATTCTCGCCGCGCGACAGCAGCTCCTGCTCCAATCCGCGGATGCGCTCGGCGGCGTCGGCATTCAGGTCGAAGTCGGAATCCGGCACCGACAGCGGCAGCATGTTGGCACGGTCCAGCACCACCAGGGCGAAGCGGCGCCCGGTCTTGCGCGCGACATAGGGCTGGACCCGCAGGCTGAGCGCCGCCACGCCTTCGCGGTCCTTCACCGGGATGTTGGACAGCGCGAACTCCTCGCCGGAGCGGAAGGCACGGTTCAGCGCGGTGCCCGTCACCATGGCGACCGACGACGGCAGCAGCTTCAGCACGTTCAACGTCGCCTCGCCCGGCGGCACCTTCAGCAGCGACGACGCATCGCCGAACACATGCATGATCGTCATCTGTTCGTTGACCAGCAGGCAGGGCGGCACATAGGCCTTCATCAGCGCGGCCATCGCCTCGTCGATGGCGGCCCCCTCCTCCATCGCATGGGATCCGGTGTCGTCGCCATGCCGCGCCAGCGGGGCCGAGACGGTGGGCACCAGCAGCCGCGACAACCGGAACGATCCGGCGCGCAGGCTCTGGAACAGCTTGTTGCGGCTGTCCACCGTGTGGAAATCGCCTTGCAGGTCGCCCAGCGTTTCGCTGGTGCCCAGGAACAGGAAGCCGCCCTGGCGCAGCGCGTACTGGAACAGGCTGAGCACCTTCCGCTGCAGCGGCTGGTCCATGTAGATCAGCAGGTTGCGGCAGCTCAACAGGTCGATCTTGGTGAAGGGCGGGTCGCGCATGATGTTGTGGGCGGCGAACACCACCATGCGGCGGATGTCGCGCGACACCACATAGCCGTCGCCGCGCGCGGTGAAGAAGCGGGCGAGCCGTTCCTGCGACACGTCTTCGGCGATGGCGCGCGGATATTCGCCCAGGCTCGCCACCTCGATGCTGTCCTGGTCGATGTCGGTGGCGAAGATCTTGACGTCGAAGCTGCGGCCCAGCCGCTCCTGCGCCTCGGCGAACAGGATGGCGAGGGAATAGGCCTCCTCCCCGCTGGCGCAGCCGCAGACCCAGACGCGGACCATGTCGGTCGGGCTGCGGTTGGCGAGCAGGCCGGGGATCACCCGGTCGGCCAGGACGCGGAACGCCGCGTCGTCGCGGAAGAAGCGGGTGACGCCGATCAGCATCTCCTTGTAGAGATTGACCGCTTCGGCGCTGTTCCGCCGCAGCAGGGCGGCATACTCCTCCATCGACTCCAGCCCGGCGCCCTGCATGCGCCGTTCGATCCGCCGCAGCAGCGTCGCCAGCTTGTAATGCGAGAAATCGACCCCGGTGACGGAGCGGATGACGGCGATGATCTGGGCCAGCGGATCGTCGCCGTCGTCGCGCCGCTGCCGGGCGGGCATGGGACGGGCGCGGGCCAGCGCCTTGCGCGCGTGGTCGATCAGCCGGGCCGGCAACTCATCCGGCGGCAGGGTGGCGTCGATCTGCCCGGTGGCGAGCGCACTGCGCGGCATGCCGTCGAATTGCGCCGTCTCCGGCTGCTGCACGGCGGTGAAGCCGCCGGCCGACTTGATCGCCATCAGGCCGCGCGTGCCGTCCGACCCGGTGCCCGACAGTATCAGGCCGATGGCGAGGGATCCCTGGTCGCGGGCAAGCGCTGTCAGGAAGATGTCGATCGGCAGGCTCATGCCGCTGCCGGCATCCTTGGCGGTCAGCCGCAGCCGGCCGTCCTCGATGGTCAGGTGCTTGCCCGGCGGCAGCAGATAGACGGTGTTGCGCTGGACCGGCACGCCGTCGGTCGCCTGCACCACCTCCATCTCGGTGTGCTTGGCGAGCAGATCGACCATCAGGCTCTTGTGCACCGGCGACAGGTGCTGGACCACGACATAGGCGAGATCGCTGTCGCCCGGCACCGCATCGAAGAAACGCTGCAACGCCTCCAGCCCGCCGGCCGAGGCACCGATGCCGACGATGCAGCAGGCCTGCTCCGGCGGCGCGCCATTTTCCGCCGGCATGGTCGCAACCTCGGCATTCTCCTGCGGCGTTGTTTTGTTCACGTCGGGTTGCGTGACCGGTGTTTCCGTTGACACGGCGATAAACAAGTCCTTCTGGCGTCGGCCGGCGGTTCTCGGTGCAAGCGAGCCCTTCGCTATATCCGCCGAATTTGATTTGGTCAACTTGGCTGTCGCAGAACCTCGTCCTGCAACATCACCATTTTAATTGGAATGCATCCGATGACGTATCGATTTGACTTTGGTTTTATAACGAATGTATCGTGTCTGAAGTATATTGCGCCGAGGGCCCGGCCGATCCCGCCCCAAAGGCGGGAAAGCCGGGGGCGACCGGGATCGGGGACCTGACGCGCGCGAAATTCCTGCTATGTTTGCTTCCCCAGGCACCACATCCGGGGCGCCACATCCGGGAGCGTCACGGGATTGCCAAGGCAGCAGGAACGGGTCATGAGCTTCACCTCGATCTATCGCCACGGATTCGCGCGGGTGGCCGCCTGCACCACGCGCTGCACCCCGGCCGATCCGGCGGCCAACGCCGCCGCCGTTCTGGAGGCCGCGCGCGCCTGCCACGACAAGTCGGTGGCGGTGGCGCTGTTTCCCGAACTGGCGCTGTCGGGCTATGCCATCGACGATCTGCTGATGCAGGACCCGCTGATCGACGCGGTGGAACAGGCGATCCTCGATCTGGTCCAGGCCTCGACCGGGCTGATGCCGCTGCTGCTGGTCGGCGCGCCGCTGCTGTATGACGGGCGGCTCTACAACACGGCGGTGGCGATCCAGCGCGGCGAGCTGCTGGGCGTGGTGCCGAAGCAGCATCTGCCGAACTACCGGGAATTCTACGAGCGGCGCCAGTTCGCCTCCGGCGCCGGCACCGAAGGCGGGACGATCCGCATCGGCGACCTGACCGCCCCCTTCGGCCCCGACCTGCTGTTCTCCGCCGAGGACCAGCCCGGTCTGGTGGTTCATGCCGAGATCTGCGAGGATCTGTGGGTTCCGGCGCCGCCCAGCACGATGGCCGCCCTGGCCGGCGCCACCGTGCTGGCCAACCTGTCGGCCAGCAACATCACCATCGGCAAGTCCGACACCCGCCGCCTGCTGGCGAAGTCGCAATCGGCGCGCTGCCTCGCCGCCTATCTCT
Source organism: Azospirillum sp. Sh1 (assembly GCF_008365135.1). Classification (NCBI taxonomy): domain Bacteria; kingdom Pseudomonadati; phylum Pseudomonadota; class Alphaproteobacteria; order Rhodospirillales; family Azospirillaceae; genus Azospirillum; species Azospirillum sp. Sh1. The sequence continues at coordinate 224,794 of NZ_VTTK01000009.1, forward strand.
ATTCGTCGGCCGGGACCGGCGAATCGACCACCGACCTCGCCTGGGACGGCCAGACCTCGATCTTCGAGAATGGCGAGATGCTGGCGGAGACCGACCGCTTCCCCGACGGCGCCCAGATGGCGGTCGCCGACGTCGATCTGGACCTGCTGCGGCAGGAACGGCTGCGACAGGGCACCTTCGACGACAACCGTCGCCTGCACGCGACGGCGGCCGGCGGGTTCCGCACCGTCGCCTTCCGGCTCGACGCGCCGGAGGTGGATGTCGGGCTGTTGCGCGTGGTGCCGCGCCTGCCCTTCGTTCCGGCCGCCGCCGAACGGCTGGAACAGGATTGTTACGAGGCCTACAACATCCAGGTCGCCGGGCTGGTGCAGCGGCTGCGCGCCACCGGCATCGGCACGGTGGTGATCGGCGTGTCGGGCGGGCTGGACAGCACCCACGCCCTGATCGTCGCCGCCCGCGCCATGGACCGGCTGGGCCTGCCGCGCTCGGGCATCCTCGCCTACACCATGCCTGGATTCGGCACCAGCGAGGGCACCAAGTCCAACGCCTGGCGGCTGATGACGGCGCTGGGGGTGACGGCCAAGGAACTCGACATCCGGCCGGCCGCCAACCAGATGCTGAAGGACATGGACCACCCCTTCGCCCGCGGCGAGGCGGTGTATGACGTGACCTTCGAGAATGTGCAGGCCGGCCTGCGCACCGATTATCTGTTCCGGCTCGCCAACCACCACAACGGCATCGTTCTGGGCACCGGCGATTTGTCGGAACTGGCGCTGGGCTGGTGCACCTATGGCGTCGGCGACCAGATGTCCCACTACAACGTCAATGCCGGCGTGCCCAAGACGCTGATCCAGCACCTGATCCGCTGGGTCGGCCGCACCGGCCAGTTCCAGCAGGAGGTGTCGGAGACGCTCGACGCCATCCTGAAGACGGAGATCTCGCCGGAACTGGTGCCGGCCGGCTCCGACAAGGCGCTGCAAAGCTCCGAATCCGTGGTCGGGCCGTATGATCTGCAGGATTTCAACCTGTTCTACGTGCTGCGCTACGGCTTCCGCCCGTCGAAGATCGCCTTCCTGGCCCGCCACGCCTGGGCCGACGTCGCCAAGGGCGACTGGCCGGAGGGCTATCCGCTGGAAAAGCGCCGCGCCTACAGCCCGGCCGAGATCCGCGACTGGCTGCGCGTCTTCCTGCGCCGCTTCTTCGGCTTCAGCCAGTTCAAGCGCTCCGCCATGCCGAACGGCCCGAAGGTGTCGGCCGGCGGGTCGCTGTCGCCCCGCGGCGACTGGCGCGCCCCGTCCGACGGCAATGCCCGCATCTGGCTGGAGGAGTTGGAGCGCGAGGTTCCGGCGGAGTGAAGTATGTGTATGGCCGCCACTCTCCTCAGCCGTCATCCCCGCGAAGGCGCACTGCTGTCCGGGATTTTTGAATGGATTGCAGCTGCACGGCAGACACAGCCAGTGTTTTGGCCC